>JBGSNW010000548.1:0-9830 GCA_041739435.1 Burkholderiaceae bacterium | reverse complement strand
CCCCTCATCGACGCCGCGTCGCTGCCCGAAGCCGTGGCACTGGCCACCGCGCGGGCGCGTCCGGGCGACGCCGTGCTGATGTCCCCGGCCTGTGCCAGCCTGGACATGTTCCGCAACTATGGACACCGGGCGGAAGTGTTCTGTGCCGCGGTGCAGGCACTGGCGCACGAAGCTGGTGCCAACCTGGGGGTTCTGTCATGAACGTGGCTGACCGCGCCTTGGGGACGGGTTGGAGCCGCTGGCTGTCCAGGCTGGTTGGCGGTGGCGCCGAGGTGTTGCCGGTCCGGCTTTGGGGCTCGGTGGACAGGCGCACCTCGCCCACGCGCATGGCCGAGTTCGATCAGACCCTGTTGTGGGTCACCGTGGCCTTGCTGGCGTGGGGCCTGGTGATGGTGTATTCGGCGTCGATTGCCATGCCGGACAACCCGAAATTCGCCCGTTACGCGCCCACGTATTTCCTGATGCGCCACCTGTTTTTCATCGTCATCTCAATGGGGGTTGCAGCGCTTGCATTCCAGATTCCACTGCAGACCTGGGAAAAGTGCGCGCCATGGCTGTTTGTCATTTCATTGCTGCTGTTGGTCGCCGTGCTGATTCCGAACGTGGGCCGCGGCGTCAATGGTGCGCGGCGCTGGATTCCGATGGGCTTCATGAGTTTTCAGCCCTCCGAACTGGCCAAGTTTGCCGTCCTGCTTTACGCGGCCGACTACATGGTTCGCAAGATGGACGTGAAGGAGCGGTTCGTCAGGGCAGTGCTGCCGATGGCCGCGGCCGTGGCCGTGGTCGGCGTGTTGTTGCTGGCCGAGCCCGACATGGGCGCGTTCATGGTGATTGCCGTCATTGCCATGGGCATCCTGTTCCTGGGTGGCGTCAACGCCCGCATGTTCTTCCTGATTGCCACGGTGATGGTGCTGGCTTTTTCGTTGATGGTGGCAATGTCTTCGTGGCGCCGGGAGCGGATTTTTGCCTACCTCGATCCATTCAGCGAGGCCCATGCCCTGGGCAAGGGCTATCAGCTGTCGCATTCCCTGATTGCCATCGGGCGCGGCGAGATTTTTGGCGTGGGGTTGGGCGGCAGCGTGGAAAAGCTTCACTGGCTGCCCGAGGCACACACCGATTTCCTGCTCGCCGTCATCGGGGAGGAATTCGGCCTGGTGGGCGTGGTGGGCGTGATCGCGCTGTTTTTCTGGATGACGCGGCGCATCATGCACATCGGGCGCCAGGCGATCGCGCTGGACCGGGTGTTTGCCGGGCTGGTGGCGCAAGGTGTGGGCATCTGGATCGGCTTTCAGGCTTTCATCAACATGGGGGTGAATCTGGGCGCCTTGCCGACCAAGGGGCTGACGCTACCATTGATGAGCTATGGCGGTTCGGCCATCCTGATGAACCTCGTGGCGCTGGCCGTGGTGCTGCGCATCGACTACGAGAACCGCACCCTGATGCGAGGAGGGCGGTCATGACGAAATGTGCACTGGTCATGGCCGGCGGCACGGGCGGGCACATTTTCCCGGGCCTGGCCGTGGCGCAGGCCCTGCGCGCGCGGGGTTGGCGCGTGCACTGGCTGGGCGCTCCGGCCAGCATGGAAAGCCGGATCGTTCCCGCACAAGGTGTCCCTTTCGAGGCGGTGGATTTTTCGGGCGTGCGCGGCAAGGGGTGGATGACCCTGGTGTTGTTGCCGCTGCGGCTCCTCCGTGCCTTCTGGCAAAGCATCGGGGTGGTGCGCAGAGTCCGGCCGCAAGTGGTGATTGGTCTCGGCGGGTACATCACGTTTCCGGCGGGGATGATGAGCGTGCTGCTGGGCAAACCGCTGGTGCTGCACGAACAGAACTCGGTGGCGGGCATGGCCAACAAGGTGCTGGCGGGTGTCGCGGACCGTGTGTTCACCGCGTTCCCGGGGGCGATCGGCAAGGCCCGTTGGGTGGGCAACCCGCTGCGCGAGGCGTTCACGCAGCAGCCGTCGCCGGGCGAACGTTTTGCGGGACGCGTCGGCCCGCTCAGGGTGCTGGTGGTGGGCGGAAGCCTGGGGGCCAGGGCGCTCAACGACATGGTGCCGAAGGCTCTGGCGATGATTGCCCCGGCGTTGCGGCCCGCGGTCGTGCATCAAAGTGGCGCCGGGCAAATCGATGCGCTGCGTGCCAATTACGCACAGGCCGGTGTACAGGCTGAACTCACGCCGTTCATCGATGACACTGCCACCGCCTTTGCGGATGCCGACCTGATCATTTGCCGCGCGGGCGCCAGCACGGTGACCGAAATTGCGGCGGTGGGCGCCGCGGCGCTGTTTGTGCCGTTCCCCCACGCGGTGGACGACCACCAGACCACCAACGCGCGGTTTCTGGTCGATGCCGGGGGCGGCTGGCTGGTTCAACAGCGCGACCTGACTCCCGAAATCATCGCCAACATGATCACGACCACCGACCGGGCGCAATTGCTGGGGCATGCCGAAAAAGCCTGGGCACTCAAGAAAACCAGCGCCACACAGGATGTTGTGGCCGCATGCGAGGAACTGGCGACATGAAACACGCCATCAGACACATTCATTTTGTCGGCATCGGCGGCGCGGGCATGAGTGGCATCGCCGAGGTGCTGTTCAACCTGGGCTACGTCATTTCAGGGTCGGACCTGTCCGACAGCGCCACGCTGCGGCGCCTGCAGGCGCTGGGAATCCAGACGTTCGTGGGCCACTCCGCGGCCCATGTCGCTGGCGCCGACGCGGTGGTCACCTCCACCGCCGTGCAGCCGGACAACCCCGAGGTGCTGGAGGCGCGCGACAAACACATCCCCGTGGTGCCGCGCGCATTGATGCTGGCCGAGCTGATGCGACTCAAGCAGGGCATCGCCATCGCCGGCACACATGGCAAGACCACCACCACCAGCCTGGTGGCCAGCGTGCTGGCCGAGGCGGGGCTGGACCCGACCTTCGTGATCGGAGGGCGTTTGAACAGCGCGGGCGCCAATGCCAAGCTGGGCAGCGGCGACTACATCGTGGTCGAGGCGGACGAATCGGATGCATCGTTCCTGAACCTGCTGCCCGTGATGGCCGTGGTGACCAACATCGACGCCGACCACATGGAAACCTATGGGCACGACTTCAACCGGCTCAAGGGGGCGTTCATTGATTTCCTGCACCGCATGCCGTTTTATGGCACGGCCATTTTGTGCACCGACGATGCGGCCATTCGCGACATCGTGCCGCAGGTCTCGTGCCCTGTCACCTCGTACGGCTTCAACGAAGCGGCACAGGTGCGGGCCGTGGATGTGCGGCCAATGGCGGGCCGGATGCATTTCACCGTGCAGCGGCGCAATGGCGTGACATTGCCCGACCTGGACGTGGTGTTGAACCTGCCGGGCGACCACAACGTGCTCAACGCCTTGTCGGCCATCGCGGTGGCGGTCGAGCTCAATGTGCCGGACGCCGCCGTGCTCAAGGCACTTGCCGAATTCCGCGGTGTCGGGCGCCGGTTCCAGCGGCATGGCGAGGTGCCCGCGAAGACGGGCGGATCGTTCACCCTGATCGACGACTACGGGCACCACCCCGTCGAGATGGCCGCCACCCTGGCGGCGGCCCGCGGTGCATTCCCCGGCCGGCGTCTGGTGCTGGCCTTCCAGCCGCACCGCTACACCCGCACGCGGGACTGCTTCGAGGATTTCATTCAGGTGATCGGCAATGCCGACGCGGTGCTGCTGGCCGAGGTTTATGCCGCGGGCGAGGCACCCATCGTCGCCGCCGACGGGCGTTCGCTGGCGCGCGCCTTGCGTGTGGCCGGCAAGATCGAGCCAGTGTTCGTGGCCGACGTCGCGGACCTGCCCCAGGCCATTGCCGATTTCGCGTGCGACGGCGATGTGGTGATGTGCATGGGTGCCGGCTCCATTGGCCAGGTGCCGTCCAAGGTGCTTGAAATACTGCAAAATAAAGAGCAAACTATGACGGAAGGACGGGGGCTATGAGCCAATTTTCTTCTGAATTTGGAAAAGTGGCCGTGCTGATGGGCGGCGCCTCTGCCGAGCGCGAGGTGTCCCTGATGTCGGGGCAGGGCGTTCTGCAGGCCTTGTGTTCCGCGGGCGTCGACGCCCACGCGTTCGATCCCGCCGCGCGCGACCTGGGCGAGCTTCGGCGCGACGGATTCCAGCGCTGCTTCATTGCGCTGCATGGACGCCACGGCGAGGACGGCACGGTGCAGGGTGCGCTGGAGCTGTTGGGCATCCCCTACACCGGCCCCGGCGTCATGGCGTCAGCGATTGCGATGGACAAGGTCATGACCAAACGCGTCTGGACGGCCGAAGGCCTGCCCACGCCCCGGTACGTCTGGCTGGCGCCGGACCGCCAGACCCGGGAGCAGGTGCGCGAAGTGCCCGACGTGCTCGGACTGCCGCTGATCGTCAAACCCCCGCGCGAAGGCTCGTCCATCGGCGTGACCAAGGTCCGGGGCTATTCGCAGATGCAGGACGCGGTGGCCCTGTCGGCACGCTACGACCCCGACGTGTTGTGCGAGGAGTTCATCGACGGCGAGGAAGTCACCTGCCCGGTGCTGGGCGAAGGGGCCTCGGCCCGCGCCTTGCCGGTGATCCGCATCGTGGCGCCCGATGGTGCCTACGACTACCAGAACAAGTACTTCACCGACGAAGTCCAATACCTGTGCCCGAGCGGCCTGCCCGACGACGAGGAACGCGAGATCCAGCGCATCGTGCTGGCGTCCTACCGGGCGCTGGGCTGCCGGGGCTGGGGCCGCGCCGACCTGATGATCCGCGCCAGCGACCGCAAGCCGTTCCTGCTGGAGATGAACACCTCGCCCGGCATGACCAGCCATTCACTGGTGCCGATGTCGGCGCGCGCCGCCGGGATCAGCTATGAAGCACTCTGTGTGCAGCTGCTCGCATCGGCCGCACTTGACTCCACTCCTGCCAAGGCCCCGGCTGCATGAGCAAGGCCAAGCCCCTTCCCCTGGACGTCCGGCTCATGAACCTGACGTCCAGTGTCCTGTTCGCTGCATTTGGCGTGTTGGCGCTGGTGGGAGTGGGAGCATGGGCGCTGCAGCATCCGGGGCTGGCCATCGGAGCTATCACGGTGCGGGGGGATCTGGTGCACAACAACGCCGTGACCCTGCGCGCCAATGTGGCGCCCAAGCTGGCCGGGAATTTTTTCACGCTGGACCTGGCGCGCGCGCGCAGCGCCTTCGAGGCTGTGCCCTGGGTGCGGCAGGCCGTGGTGCAGCGCGAGTTTCCCAACCGGTTGCGGGTGCTGCTCGAGGAACATCAGGCGGTTGCGCACTGGGGTCCGGAGGGTGAATCCCGTCTGCTCAACAGTCACGGCGAAGTATTTGAGGCCAACACGGGCGAACTTGACAGCGAGGATTTGCCACGCCTGGGTGGACCGGTGACGCAGTCACGCGAAGTGCTGGAGATGCACCTGGCGCTGGCCGAGGTGCTGGCGCCGCTGGACTTGACGCTGGACGAACTTGATCTCAATGGGCGTGGAAGTTGGCGTGCACGCCTGAACAACGGTGCGCAGCTGGAGTTGGGCGGTGGCGCGACGCAGGACGTGATCCTGCGCGCGCAGCAGTTCACGCGCACGCTCACGCAGGTCGCGGCGCGTTACGCGCGCCAGGTCGACGCCGTTGAATCGGCCGATCTTCGCCATGTGGGCGGTTATGCATTGCGCTTGCGGGGGGTGACCACCCTCGTTGGCGACACCGGGAAAAACTAGGACGCAAGGACGGCAAGGAAGTTATGGCAAAAGAATACAAGGACCTTGTGGTCGGACTCGACATCGGCACCGCCAAGGTCATGGTGGTGGTGGCCGAAGTGCTGGCGGGCGGAGAGCTCAAGCTTGCCGGACTGGGCGTGGCGCCGAGCAGCGGGCTCAAGCGTGGCGTGGTGGTGAACATCGATGCCACGGTGCAGAGCATCCAGCTCGCGCTCAAGGAAGCGGAGTTGATGGCCGACTGCAAGATCTCGCGGGTCTACACCGGCATCACCGGCAGCCATATCCGGGGCATCAACTCCAGCGGCATGGTGGCGGTGAAGGACCGCGAGGTGACGGCGGCCGATGTGGCCCGTGTGGTCGAAACCGCCAAGGCCATCAACATCTCGACCGACCAGCGCCTGCTGCTCGTGGAGGCGCAGGAGTTCGTGATTGACGGGCAGGACGTCAAGGAGCCGATCGGCATGGATGGCATCCGCCTGGAAGCCAAGGTGCATATCGTTACCGGGGCCCAGAGTGCCGCGGAAAACATCCTCAAGTGCGTGCGCCGCTGCGGGCTCGACGTGGAGCATCTCATGCTGAATCCACTGGCCTCCAACCTGGCCGTTCTGACCGAGGACGAGCGTGAGCTTGGCGTGGCGCTGGTGGACATTGGCGCGGGCACCACCGATCTGGCCATTTTCACCAATGGTTCCATTCGCCACACCGCCGTGATCCCGATTGCCGGCGACCTGATCACCAGCGACATCGCGATGGCGCTGCGAACGCCGACCAAGGATGCCGAGGACATCAAGGTCGAAAGTGGGTATGCCAAGCAGTTGCTGGCCGACCCGGAAAGTCAGGTGGAGGTCCCGGGGCTGGGCGACCGGGGGCCGCGCATGCTCAGTCAGCAGGCGTTGGCCGGTGTGATTGAGCCGCGGGTGGAAGAAATTTTTTCGCTGGTTCAGCAGGTGATCCGCGAGTCCGGATTCGAGGAAATGCTGTCGTCGGGCATTGTCCTGACCGGTGGCAGTTCAGTGATGCCCGGCATGATCGAGCTGGGCGAAGACATATTCCTCAAGCCCGTGCGGCGTGGCGTCCCCAAGTATTCCGGCGCCCTGTCCGACATGGTGGCGCAACCGCGGGCCGCCACGGTCATGGGATTGATGGAAGAAGCGCGTCTGGCGCGATTGCGCGGCTTTCGGGTGGCCCAGAAAAATGGCTCGGTCAGGACCGCCATGGGGCGTGTCAGGGACTGGTTCATCGGGAACTTCTGACCATGAATTTTTCATCCCTTTTTTTTCTGCTTGCGCGTGGCAACCCGCGCGAGCGATGGCGAAAACCGACCGCCGACCCGTGGCGCACGGCGGACCCGCCTTCATAGCCTTTCATTCACGTCACAAACCATCCGGCAACTGCAAATTCAGGAGAAGCAAATGAGTATCGAAATGATTGAAGTCGAAGAGTTCAACCTTGGCACCCAGATCAAGGTGATTGGCGTGGGCGGCGGCGGTGGCAACGCGGTCGAGCACATGATCGAGCGTGGCGTGCAGGGCGTGGAATTCGTCTGCGCCAACACCGATGCGCAGGCTCTTTCGCGCAGCTCGGCGCACCGGACCATCCAGCTCGGCAGCAGCGGTCTGGGGGCGGGCAGCAAGCCCGAAAAAGGCCGCGACGCCGCCGAGATCGCCGTGGACGACATCCGTGCCGCCATCGACGGCGCACACATGCTGTTCATCACCGCCGGCATGGGCGGGGGCACGGGCACGGGCGCCGCCCCCGTGATTGCGCGCGTGGCCAAGGAGATGGGCATCCTCACGGTCGGCGTGGTCACCAAGCCGTTCGACTGGGAGGGCGGCCGCCGCATGACCAACGCCGACCTGGGTCTGGCGGAGCTGGAGGCCAATGTGGATTCGCTGATCGTGGTGCTCAACGAGAAGCTGCAGGAAGTGCTGGGCGACGACATCACCCAGGACGAGGCCTTTGCCCATGCCAACGACGTGCTCAAGAACGCCGTCGGTGGCATCGCCGAAATCATCAACGTGCCGGGCCATGTGAACGTGGACTTTGAAGACGTCCGCACGGTGATGGGCGAGCCCGGCAAGGCCATGATGGGCACGGCGGTGGCCAACGGTCCGGACCGCGCCCGCATCGCCGCCGAACAGGCAGTGGCCTGCCCGCTGCTCGAAGGCATCGACTTGTCGGGCGCCAAGGGTGTGCTGGTGCTCATCACCGCCGCCAAGGGTTCGCTCAAGCTCAACGAATCCAAGCTGGCCATGAACACCATCCGCGCTTACGCATCGCCCGACGCCCATGTCATCTATGGCACCGCCTACGACGACAGCCTGGACGACAACATCCGCGTGACGGTTGTTGCCACGGGCCTGAGCCGCCAGGGTGCGCGACGCCAACCCATCACGGTGGTGCAGGGGGGGCAGCGCACGGGCACCGACAACAGGGACTACGACAGCGGTAGCCCCCTGAACGTGACGGGCATGGCGGGGGTCGGGACGGTGGGCGTGGCGCAGCCTGACTACGGCAGCCTGAAGACTCCCAGCGTCTGGCGTGCCCGTGATCGCACTCAGGCGTCAGCCCGCGTGGAGGCGCTGAGCGTGGGTGGCATGGACGAACTGGAGATTCCGGCATTCCTGCGAAAGCAGGCAGATTGATTGGAGCCTCCTCTGGGGTTGGCCTGGCTTGGGGTCGCCCCGGCGCGGCGGCCTCTCGCACCTTTGCCCCTGGGGTGTGGCGGGTCGTTCCGCCAATGGCCTCAGTGGGGTCCACGCGCTAGAACGGGCGCCTAAAATTGCACCATGCTTCAGCAACGCACGCTCAAATCATTGACCCGGGCCGTGGGTGTGGGCCTTCACAGCGGACAGCGGGTGGAGCTCACGCTGCGGCCGGCCCGGCCGGACTCGGGCATCGTGTTCCGGCGTGTTGACCTGCCCGAGCCGGTGGACATTCCCGTTGATGCGATGGCCGTGACCGACACCCGGATGGCGTCCACCATCTCGAAGGGCAGCGCCAAGGTGCACACGGTCGAGCACCTGATGTCCGCCTGCGCCGGGGTGGGCATCGACAACCTCTATGTGGACATTACCGCCGAGGAGGTGCCCATATTGGACGGTTCGGCGTCGTCCTTCGTGTTCCTATTGCAAACCGCGGGCATTGAGTTGCAGGGCGCCCCCAAGCGCTTCATCCGGGTGCTCAAGACGGTGGAGGTGCGCGACGGCGAGGGGGTCAACCTCAAATGGGCACGGCTGGAGCCCTACCATGGCTACAAGCTCAGCTTTGAAATTGACTTCGACCACCCGGCGGTCGACTCGACGGGTCAGCGCGTGGAGTTCGATCTGGGCACCGGCTCGTATCCCCGCGACATTGCCCGGGCGCGCACCTTCGGTTTCACCAAGGACGTCGAGGCCATGCGCTCCCATGGTCTGGCGCTGGGCGGCGGGCTGGACAACGCCATCGTGATGGACGACTACAAAGTGCTCAACGCCGAAGGCCTGCGCTACGACGATGAGTTCGTCAAGCACAAGATTCTTGACGCCATGGGCGACCTGTACCTTGTGGGCCACCCCATGCTCGCGGCCTACAGTGCCTTTCGTTCAGGCCACGCGCTCAACAACAAGTTGCTGCGTGAGCTGCTGGCCCATCCGCAGGCCTATGAGGTGGTGACGTTTGCGGATGAAAAACTCGCGCCCCGTGGCTTCAACCAGCTGGCGCGGGCCTGGTAAATGCTGCAGACATCCGTGACGCCATGTTGATGCTGCGCTGGGTCGTTTTGCTGCTGCTGGTGGCGTCGGCCATCTGCTTCGCCCTGTTCGCCGGCACGCGCGAGGTGCGCTACAAGCGGCTGGGGCTCGTGATCCTCAAATGGACGCTGCTGGGGGCTTTTGTCTTTTTTGCGGTGCTGATCGCGCAAAACATCCTGACACCTTGATCCGGATTCGCCTTCCAGCGCATAACGACGTTGGTTCACCCTGTTCTACGCTCGGATGCAAAACCGTATGCTGCGGTTTCGCCGTCAATACGTGCGGCCGTGCTTGAACATGGCGCTGGTGCGGCGCTGCAGCGGCGTGGCCTCGGCCAGCCGGGCCATGGCCGGCCCGATGTGGGCGTTGGCAATGGCCAGGCCCAGACCATCGGC
>JBGSNW010000512.1:0-2870 GCA_041739435.1 Burkholderiaceae bacterium | reverse complement strand
GGCGCAGATGTGGGTGCTGGTGCGGGCGCAGATGTGGGTGCTGGTGCGGGCGGCGTCGGCACGGATGCAGCCGTCGCGTCGCGCGGGGCCTGTGGCATGGTGTCGGAAAACGCCACATCGGCCTGCAGATGAGCCGACGCGTCAAACACATGGGCACAACGCCCACAGCGCACCCACCCTTCAGAAATCCGAAGCTGGTCAGGCACAACCTTGAAGGTCGTGGTGCAGGCAGGGCAGCGTGTAATCATGCTCATCAGCGTGCGATTGTAGGATCCGGCCCCGCACCCGCTTCGCGCGCCAGTCTCAGACCGTGGCCGTCATGAGAATCCAGCCGTCTTCAGCGTCACTCACGGCAAGTTGCGCATGCGGCGCGTAGGCGTCCTTCAGTTCATCGGCCTGCCGCTCGAGAATGCCGGCCAGCACCAGATTGCCACCCGCTTGCACGTGACCGCACAACAGAGGCGCCAACACCTTGAGCGGCGTGGCCAGAATGTTGGCCAGCACGGTCTGGTACTCGCCGCTCGCCATTTCCGGCAACCCGGCATTCAAATGCGTCTGGTTGGCCACGGCGTTGTCGTGGGTGGCAACCACGGCCGCCGGGTCGATGTCCACCGCATCGACAGACGCCGCACCGTGAAGGGCCGAGCCAATGGCCAGAATGCCCGAGCCGCAGCCGTAGTCGAGCACGCGCTGGCCCTGCATGCCATGCCGGGCAATCCAGCGCAGGCACATGCGCGTGGTCGGGTGGGTGCCGGTGCCGAAAGCCAGCCCAGGGTCAAGCCGGATCGTCTTGCGGGCCTGCGGGGGTGGTTCGTGCCAGGTGGGCACGATCCAGAATTCGGGCGTGATCTCCACCGGTGCAAATTGCGACTGCGTCAAACGCACCCAGTCCTGGTCGGGTACCGGGTGAACGCCAACCACCGTGCAATCCGCGAAAAAATCCTGCGCCGCCAGCAGCACGGCGGCCTCGCGGGCCAGCGCTTCGTTGGCGAACAGCGCCAGGATGCGAGAGCGTTGCCAGCCGTCCCTGGGCGGTGGCATGCCGGGCTCGCCAAACAGGGCCTGTTCGGCGTCGGTCCGGGCGTCGGCATCTTCCACCGACACGCTCAGCGCCTCCAGCGCGTCCAGCGCTTCTCCCAGGGTTTCGACCCGGTCCTCGGGGCACTGCAGGTGAAGCTCGAACATGATGCCGACACTCAGCGCTGGTGCTGACCCAGCCATTCTTCGAGATAGTGGATGTTGGTGCCCCCGGCCATGAACTTGGCGTCCACCATCAGCTCGCGATGCAGCGGGATGTTGGTGCTGATGCCTTCGATCACGGTTTCGGCCAGCGCCGTCTGCATGCGCGCCAGGGCCTGTTCGCGCGTGTCGCCGTGCACGATGAGTTTGCCGATCATCGAGTCGTAATTGGGGGGCACGAAATAGTTGGTGTAGACATGCGAATCGACCCGCACACCGGGCCCGCCGGGCGGGTGCCACATGGTGATGCGTCCGGGCGACGGCGTGAACTTGTACGCGTCTTCGGCGTTGATGCGGCACTCGATGGCATGGCCCCGGATTTCGATCTGCCGCTGCGTGAACGGCAGCTTTTCGCCCGCGGCGACCATGATCTGGGTCTTGACGATGTCCACACCCGTGATCCATTCCGTGACCGGGTGCTCCACCTGCACGCGGGTGTTCATCTCGATGAAATAGAACTCGCCGTCCTCGTACAGAAACTCGAACGTGCCGGCGCCGCGATAGCCGATTTTCTTGCAGGCCGCCACACAGCGTTCGCCCACTTTCTCGATCAGCTTGCGGGCAATGCCCGGTGCCGGCGCTTCTTCAATCACCTTCTGGTGGCGCCGCTGCATGGAGCAGTCGCGCTCTCCCAGGTACACCGCGTTGCGGTGTTTGTCGGCCAGGATCTGGATTTCAATGTGGCGCGGGTTCTGCAGGAATTTCTCCATGTAGACCGCCGGATTGCCAAACGCCGCGCCGGCCTCGGCCTTGGTCATCTGGACCGCGTTGACCAGCGCCGCCTCGGTGTGCACCACGCGCATGCCACGCCCGCCACCGCCCCCCGCGGCCTTGATGATCACCGGGTAGCCAATGGCGCGTGCCGCCCGGCGGATTTGCACCGGATCGTCAGGCAGTTCGCCCTCGGAGCCCGGCACGCAGGGCACGCCGGCACGGATCATGGCCTGCTTGGCCGACACCTTGTCGCCCATGATGCGGATGGATTCGGGCGTCGGGCCGATGAACTGGAAGCCACTTTTTTCAACCCGCTCGGCAAAATCGGCGTTTTCGCTCAGAAAGCCGTAGCCTGGGTGAATGGCTTCGGCGTCGGTCACCTCGGCGGCCGAGATGATGGCCGGCATGTTCAGGTAACTCTGCGCCGACGCGGCCGGGCCGATGCACACGGCCTCTTCGGCCAGTTTGACGTATTTGGCTTCGCGGTCCGCCTCCGAGTACACCATGACCGCCTTGACGCCGAGTTCACGGCAGGCGCGCTGGATCCGCAGGGCAATTTCGCCGCGATTGGCAACAAGGATTTTCTTGAACATGGAATAAGGCTGATGCTGGGGCGTCACTCGATCACGAACAGGGACTGGCCGTATTCGACCGCCTGACCGTTTTCACCCAGGATCTGGGTCACGGTGCCTGACTTGTCGGCCTCGATCTCGTTGAGAATTTTCATGGCTTCGATGATGCAGATGGTGTCGCCCTGCTTGACCTGACTGCCAATTTCGACGAACGCCTTGGCGCCGGGGCTGGCCGAGCGGTAGAAGGTGCCCACCATCGGCGACTTGACGATGTGGCCTGCGGGCACAACAGGCGCCGTGGCGGCCACGGCGGCGGGCACCGACACCACAGGCGCCGGGCTGGTC
>JBGSNW010000496.1:0-4191 GCA_041739435.1 Burkholderiaceae bacterium | reverse complement strand
GCGCCCGGCCTCTGCCAGCAGCCGCCCCCAGCGGTCGGCCACACGCGCATCCACGGGGAGAATGCGCCCGGTAAAGAAGCTGGGCAGGTCGGCTTCAAGCCAGTCGAGCAGCGCCAGGCGGCGCGACGCGTCTGCCAGGGTTTCGATGCCTTTGCGCAACTCGCCCAAGGTCAGCACGCTGAGGTAGAGCGTGTCGGCAGGGCGTTCGGCAAACCATGCCACCACGCCCGGGTGCGGCGTTTTGCGGCGCAATTCGGACAATACGTTGGTGTCCAGCAGATAACTCACAGGGAGATCTCGCGGCTGGGGCTGGGTTGCCGCTCCAGATCCAGCGCCTCCAGGCCGTAAAGGGGCGACTGGCGCATGAAGTCCACCAGCGACTGGTGCGCGCACACCAGGCGGTCAAACGCCTCGCGCGACACCACCACCGCCACGGACCGGCCGTGCAGGGTAATTTCTTGCGGCCCCACCTGCTGCGCTCGCTTGACCAGTTCGGACATGTGCGCCTTGGCCTTCTGCATTTGCCATGTTTGCATGCCATCTCCAATTCTGACCTGACAGGTCTGATTTTAGCAGCCTGTCGGGGATGTGCTGGGCGTGTCCTGCAAAACCTCGGCCAGCATGCGCTCGACGCCTGGCTGCCAGTCGGGCAGGGTCAGGCCAAAGGCGGCCTGCAATTTACGGGTGTCCAGGCGCGAGTTGTGCGGACGCCGGGCGGGCGTGGGAAAGGCGGTGGTGGGGATCGGGCTGACCGATTTTACTATTATTTTAGTAGCATATTCTGACCTATTGGCACGGGCTAAGGCCATATTTGCATACAAAAACCAGTTTGTTTCACCACTGGCGGCCACATGGTACACACCGGCCAGGTCGGGGGCGCGGACGGCCAGGCGGATGGCATGGGCGGTGACGTCGGCCAGCAGTTCGGCGCCGGTGGGGGCGCCAAACTGGTCGTCGATCACGGTCAGGCGTTCGCGCGTCTGGGCCAGGCGCAACATGGTCTTGGCAAAGTTGCCGCCGCGGGCACCATAAACCCAGCTGGTGCGAAAGATCAGGTGCCGCGGGTTGGCGGCCTGAATCAGCCGTTCGCCCTCCAGCTTGGTCTGGCCGTACACGTTGAGGGGGGCTGGGGCGTCGGTTTCGCGCCAGGGACGGGTTCCGCTGCCGTCAAACACGTAGTCGGTGCTGTAGTGCACCAGCCAGGCGCCCAGGGCTTGAGCTTCCTGCGCCAGCACGCCCACGGCCAGGGCATTGACGGTTTTCGCAAGCACGGGCTCACTTTCGGCTTTGTCCACGGCGGTGTAGGCGGCAGCGTTGACGATCACGTCGGGCCGCACGGCTTGCACGGTTTGCGCCAGACCGGCCAGGTTGGTGAGGTCACCGCACCGATCAGGGCTGTGGCGGTCCAGCGCCACCACCTCGCCCAGAACCCCCAGGCTGCGCTGCAGCTCCCAGCCCACCTGGCCGTTTTTGCCCAGAAGCAGGATTTTCGGCGTCATAAGGCCCATTCTTCCAGCGCCAGCCCGGGCACGCGCAGGAATTCGCGGGCGTTGTTGGTGACCAGCACCGAGTCTTCCGCCATGGCGTGCGCGGCAATCAGCAGATCCATGCCGCCGATGGTTTGCCCGGTGCGCTCCAGCGCGGCCCGAGTGTTGGCGTAATGTTGAGTGGCCGCAGGTGGCCATGCACGCACGTCAAACCCTGCCAGCCAGGCCTCCACCGCCGCCGCAAACCGGACGGACGCGAGCTTGGCCGCGCCAAAGCGCAGTTCAGCCGCCACGATGGCCGAAAGCCAGAGCTGGTCGCGGTCCAGCCCGGCAAAACGCTCCAGCATGGCAACGGGGTGGCGGCGCAGCACGTAGCAGCAGATGTTGGTGTCGAGCGTGCGGCGCATGGGTCGGGTCAGGACCAGTCGCGATGTTGCGCCGGCGGATCGTTTCGGTCGGCGAGAAAAGTCTCGGGCAAAGGATCGGTCGTTCGATATAACGCGTCCAGCCAGTCCACCAGGTTTTGCCCCGGGGGGTTCTCGGGCTGCACCCAAAGCGCGCCCCCTCCCATGGATTCGATCCGCACCTCTTTGGCATTCAGGCGGAATTTTGCGGGCAGCCGGATGGCTTGGCTGCGCCCGCTCATGAACAATTTGGCGGTGATGCCCATGGTTTTCTCCATGTGTGATATTACACCGGCATACTACATGAAACTCATGCCCTGTATTGCGTTTTCACCCACTCGCGGTAGGCCCCGCTTTGCACATGGGCCACCCAGTGGGGGTGGTCCAGGTACCACTGCACGGTTTTGCGGATGCCGGTCTCGAAGGTTTCGGCGGGTTTCCAGCCCAGTTCGCGCTCGATTTTGCGGGCGTCGATGGCGTAGCGGCGGTCGTGGCCGGGGCGGTCTTTCACGTAACTGATTTGCGCGGCGTAGCGGCTGCCGTCGGCCTTGGGGCGCAATTCGTCGAGCAGCGCGCAGACGGTTTGCACGATGTCGATGTTGGGTTTTTCGTTCCAGCCACCCACGTTGTAGGTTTCGCCCGGGGAGCCGGCTTGCAGCACGCGGCGGATGGCGCTGCAGTGGTCCTTCACATACAGCCAGTCGCGCACCTGTTGGCCGTCGCCGTACACCGGCAGGGGCTTGCCGGCCAGCGCGTTGACGATCATCAGCGGGATGAGTTTTTCAGGAAAGTGAAACGGCCCGTAATTGTTGGAGCAGTTCGTGGTGAGCACCGGCAGGCCGTAGGTGTGGTGCCAGGCCCGCACCATGTGGTCGCTGGCGGCCTTGCTGGCGCTGTAGGGGCTGTTGGGCGCGTAGGCGTGGGCCTCGGTGAAGGCCGGGGCGCCGGGCGCCAGCGAGCCATACACCTCGTCGGTGCTCACGTGCAGGAAGCGGAAGGCGGTTTTTTCAACGCCGGGCAATGCGCTCCAGTAGGCTCGCACGGCCTCCAGCAGCCGGAAGGTGCCGGTGACGTTGGTCTGAATGAAGTCTTCGGGCCCGTGGATGGAGCGGTCCACGTGGGATTCAGCGGCAAAGTTCAATACCGCGCGGGGCCGGTGCCCGGCCAGCAGGCGGGCCACCAGGGCGGTGTCGCCAATGTCGCCGTGCACAAAGGTGTGGCGCGGGTCTGATTCAAGCGAAGCGAGGTTTTCGAGGTTGCCGGCGTAGGTGAGCTTGTCCAGGCTCAGCACCGGCTCGTCGGCACCTGCCAGCCAGTCCAGCACAAAATTGGCGCCAATGAAGCCAGCGCTGCCCGTGACAAGAATCAAGCCATTCTCCTGGTGGTTTTGGGGCTGCAGCCCGGCCCGTATTATCCTTTGACCCCCATGCGTCCTTTCTTGCCGCACCGCCAACGGGTGCGCGCCGCTTCCTGGAGCCTGCCCCATGACCACTTCGCGCCCCCCCCTGCCAACGCCATCCATCACCAAAGCCGTGTTCCCCGTGGCGGGCATGGGAACACGCTTCTTGCCGGCCACCAAGGCCATTCCCAAGGAAATGCTGCCGATCGTCGACAAGCCCCTGATCCAGTACGCGGTCGAAGAAGCCTACGCCGCCGGCATTCGCGAAATGATTTTCGTGACCGGCCGCCACAAACGTGCCATTGAAGACCACTTTGACACCGCCTTTGAGCTGGAGGCCGGGCTGGTTTCTGCCGGCAAGAGCGGCCTGCTCTCGCTGGTCCAATCGATCAAGCCCGACGACATGGACTGCGTGTACGTGCGCCAGCCCCAGGCCCTGGGGCTGGGCCACGCCGTGTTGTGCGCCGAAAAGCTGGTGGGCCAGGAGCCGTTTGCCGTGCTGCTGGCCGACGACCTGATGGTGGGCACGCCGCCCGTGCTGCAGCAGATGGTGCAGGCTTATGCCGCCGCCCCCGGCACGGTGCTGGCGGTGCAGGACGTGCCGCGCGAGCACACGCGCCGCTATGGCATTGTGGATGTGCAGGGCAACACCGAGCAGCGTGCGGCTGTTCGGGCCTTTGTTGAAAAACCCGCCCCCGAAGCGGCGCCGTCCACCCTGGCGGTGGCCGGGCGCTACATCCTCACGCCGGCCATTTTTGACAGCATCCGCGCACAGCCGCGTGGCGCCGGTGGCGAGATCCAGCTGACCGACGGCATTGCCGCCTTGCTGGGCACCGAACCGGTCTGGGCCTGGCGCTACAGTGGCGTGCGCTACGACTGCGGCAGCAAGGAAGGCTTCCTG
>JBGSNW010000394.1:0-1522 GCA_041739435.1 Burkholderiaceae bacterium | reverse complement strand
CGCAATGCGCTGGCGGCGGCCGAGCGCCAGCGCGCCGCCGAGGCCGCTATCCTCAATGATCCGTTTGTTCAATCCATGATGCGGGAGTTTGGCGCGAAAATCGTGCCGGGCAGCATCAAGTCTGTTTAAGGAAATCCCATGTTCAACAAAGGTCAACTCGCCGGACTCATGAAGCAGGCCCAGGCGATGCAGGACAACCTCAAGAAGGCGCAGGACGAACTGGCCTTCGTCGAGGTGGAAGGCGAGGCCGGCAACGGGCTGGTCAAGGTGCTGATGACCTGCAAGCACGACGTCAAGCGCATTACCATCGACCCGAGCCTGCTGGCCGACGACAAGGACATGCTCGAAGACCTGGTGGCCGCCGCCTTCAACGCCGCGGTGCGCAAGGCCGAGGAAACCTCGCAGGCCAAGCTGGGCAAGCTGACGGCAGGGATGCCAGGCCTCCCCGGCGGCATGAAGTTCCCGTTTTAAGGGCTACTGCGCGGGCGAGATGCGGCGTTGCGGGGCCCGTCGGGCCATCCTCACGTACCTGAAGTACGTTCCGGTGGCCCGCCACCCGCGCCTTGCCTGACGCCCGCTCGCGACGCCCCGCTACATCACGTCACTGCACTGCCTCACTCCACATTCCATGTCCGACACCCATTCGCTTGAAGCGCTGATCCAGGCGCTGCGCCGCCTGCCGGGGGTGGGGGCCAAGTCGGCCTCGCGCATGGCATTTCACCTGCTGCAGCACGACCGCGAGGGCGCGGTGTACCTGGCGCAGGCGCTGCAGCGCGCGGCGGGCGAGGTGCGGCATTGCACGCTGTGCCACACCTTCACCGAGGCCGAGGTGTGTGGCACCTGCCTCGATGCGCAACGCGACAAAAGCAAGCTGTGCGTGGTCGAAACCCCGGCCGACCAGTCGGCGGTGGAGCGCACGCTGGCCTACCGGGGCCTGTACTTTGTGCTGATGGGCAAGCTCAGCCCGCTGGACGGCATCGGCCCCAACGACATCGGCCTGCAAAAGCTGTTTGACCGCGCCTGCGACGGCACGGTGGCCGAGGTGATCCTGGCCACCAACTTCACGGCCGAGGGCGAGGCCACGGCGCATGTCATCGCCCAGGGCCTGAAGGTGCGGGGCTTGCAGGTCACGCGGCTGGCCCGTGGCGTGCCCGTGGGCAGTGAACTGGAGTATGTTGACCTGGGCACCATCGCCCACGCGCTGGTGGACCGGCGCTGAAGCGGCGCTGACACGACGGCGACGCGGCACCTTGTCCTTTCGTTGATAATTCCTGAATTCATAGCTGACAATGACCATCCGGCGGGGGCCAAGGTCGTTTTTTATTCATAAATCATGAAAGTGACCTGCCCATGACAATCGCCCGATTCACCCTGGCCTACTGGAGCGTGCTGATCGCTTCGCTCCTGCCCATCGTGTGCACCGGCATTGCCAAGTTCGGTGCTTTTGGCAAGCCGCGCCGCGAAGGCGGCTACGACAATGCCGACCCGCGCGCCTGGCTGGCGCGCCAGACCGACTGGCGCG
>JBGSNW010000481.1:0-5618 GCA_041739435.1 Burkholderiaceae bacterium | reverse complement strand
GGCGCGCGCGGGCGGCTGCCAGACCATGTCGGGCGTGGCCTGCACATGCGGCTTGCCCGCCAGGCGCGCCAGCAGTGGGGCCTCTTGTGGGGGATCGGTCAGCGCGACGTCGACGATGTAGACCGCCAGCAGCTCGGCCTTGCGCGCGTCGAAGCTTCGTTTGTGGATGTGAACGCTGGCAATGCCAGCCAGTGGCACCGCCAGAATGCCCGCCGCGGCGGCGCGCAGCTGTGCATCAGGTTGTTCGGCGGCCGTCAGCGGCAGCCGGATTTCAGAGATGCGGATCATGTTGTTCCCGGGGCTTGTGTTGATCAAGCAAGGCGCCAATGATACGGGCGGTCCTGAATGCAGGGTGTTACCATGGTAGTGTTGACCCGGAGTTCACTCGCATTCCTGTTAAAGAAGGCCCCGTCACATGTCGACCGTATCCGTCAAACTGGCCGAAGCGACCAAGCTGCGCCTCAACCGCCTTGCAGCAAACCAGGGGGTCAGCGCGCATTCGCTCATGGTGGACGCCATCGAGTCCGCGCTGTCCAACGCAGAAGAGCACAGTGCCTTTGTGGCCGACGCCCTGCGCGCCCGCAAGCAGGTGGTCACCTCGGGCCAGGTGATTGAGGGCAAGGCCTTTGGCGACTATCTCAAAGCCAGGGCACGCGGGCTCAAGGCCGCTCGTCCCAAGGCCCGTCGGCTGGATTCGCTGTTCCCGCGTGCCGGATGACCCGCTGGGTTCTGTCCGTCGACGCGGCCAACGATCTGGAAGAGCTGGTGGACTTCCTGCTTGCGCAACTCCCGAACGAAGCGGTCAAGACGGTTGATCTGGTGACCGATGCGCTGAATATTCTTGAGCAACATCCAAAGATCGGCCGTCCCGTGGCGCAAGGGCTGCGTGAGTTGGTGATATCCCGTGGGAAAACCGGCTATCTGGCGCTGTACCAATACGACGAATCGGCCGACGCGGTGATCGTTCTGGCCGTGCGCCATCAGCGCGAGCAGGATTGGCATTGACGGTCGAGCGGGCCTGACGGTTCGCTCCAGACTGAACTGTCATGGCTGCAAATGACTCCACAATCCGGCATCACCGGAGCCGTCATGATTGTCCTGCCCCCCATCCAAATATCGAAATCAGCCGCAACAAATTTCATGTTGCTTGTGACGCTCTCAGCGTTATGGGGCGCTTCATACACTTTCATTCGTATGGGTGTCGCCACCATACCGCCATTGACACTGATGGCCGTCAGGACATTTGTTGCTTGCCTGTTGCTACTGGCATGGATGAGTTTGAACGACATTTCAATGCCCTAAGAGAGCATGTATCGGCGGCGATTTTTTGTCCAGGCGCTACTGAACAGCGTTGTACCTTTTACCCTGATTGCATGGGCCCAACAGTCAGTGGAAGCGGGGTTGGCGACGATATTGAATTCGGCTTCTCCGATATTTGTTTTCCTGGCGACATGGGGCATTACGCGACATGAAAAGGTGACACCTCAAAAGCTCGCCGGGGTGGCCGCAGGTTTCTTGGGGATTGCTTTGATCGTTGGCGCAAGTGCCTTCGGCGGCATCGGACAGCAGGCCCTCCCTCAACTGGCGATCGTCCTAGCCACCGTCTGCTATGCGGGTGCCGCCATCTACGGGCACTCGTTTCGCGGTTTGCCCCCCATCGTTCCAGCCGCAGGTTCGCTGTTCATGGGATCTCTGGTGTTGGTTCCGGCGAGTCTGCTCGTGGATCGCCCCTGGACTTTGCATCCCTCAGTTCAATCGGTTGCGGCGCTTTTGGCTCTTTCGGTGCTATCCACTGCCGTGGCGTTTGTGATCTATTTCAGATTGGTTCAAACATTGGGCTCGGTCGGAACCACGGCGCAAGCCTATTTGCGGGTACCCATTGGTGTGGGTATCGGGGTGGTGTTTCTGGACGAATCGCTGTCCGTCGTCGCATGGATCGGCATGGTGTGCGTGATGCTGGGTGTCGCAGCCATGACGTTCTCAAAAACATCGAGGCAAACGCAGGGGGCGACCTTCCGTACTTGACGTCGGCGTTGTATCCGACGAGCACGAGGCGATCTGCCGGGGGGTGATGAAGCGTGCCGTTGGGGCATCGAGTGCCGGCCGAAATCCATCGCGCAGCGCGGGTCGGCCTGCCGCACCCTGCCTCACGCCGGGAAAAATCCTTCTACCGAGAGGTAACGCTCACCCGTGTCGTAGTTGAAGCCCAGCACGGTGGCGCCGGGTTTCAGATCGGGCAGTTTTTGTGCGATGGCTGCCAGTGTGGCGCCCGACGAAATGCCGACCAGAATGCCTTCTTCGCGTGCGCTGCGGCGCGCGTATTCGCGGGCGGCCTCGGCTTCGACCTGGATCACGCCGGTGAGCACCGAGGTGTCGAGGTTTTTCGGGATGAAGCCCGCGCCGATGCCCTGGATCGGGTGCGGTGCGGGTGCGCCGCCCGAGATCACGGGCGAGGCGGTGGGCTCCACGGCAAACACCTGGAGCTGTGGCCACTTGGCCTTGAGCACGCGGGCGCAGCCCGTGAGGTGGCCGCCCGTGCCAACGCCGGTGATCAGCGCGTCCAGGCCATCGGGGAAGTCGGCCAGGATTTCCTGCGCCGTGGTGCGCACATGCACGTCGATGTTGGCGGGGTTCTCGAACTGCTGCGGCATCCAGCTGTCGGGGGTGGCTTCGATCAGCTCCTGGGCGCGGGCGATGGCGCCTTTCATGCCTTTTTCGCGCGGAGTCAGGTCAAAGGTGGCGCCATAGGCCAGCATCAGGCGTCGGCGCTCGACGCTCATGCTGTCGGGCATGACCAGTACCAGTTTGTAGCCCTTGACGGCGGCCACCATGGCCAGGCCGATGCCGGTGTTGCCCGAGGTGGGTTCGATGATGGTGCCGCCGGGCTTCAGCGCGCCGGATTTCTCGGCGTCTTCCACCATGGACAGCGCGATGCGGTCCTTGATCGAGCCGCCGGGGTTGGCGCGTTCGGACTTGATCCAGACCGCGTGGCCGTCGCCGAACAGGCGGTTGATGCGGATGTGTGGCGTGTTGCCGATGGTGGCGAGGACGTGGGGAGCTTTCATGGGGGGCCTCCGGGATGTTGAACAGCAAGCAGGACGCATGCATTCTGTACCTGTCGCCCTTTGAACAAAAGCATATCGATATGCCGGGCGGCGATAATCGGTGCGTGAAGTCCGCCGGACCGCCGCTGGTGCAATCTGGGAAACCAGGCACTGGAGGAACGTCCGGACTGCAAAGGGCAGCGTAGGAGGTAACACCTCTCCACCGTGAGGTGAGGATCAGAGCAACAGAGACGAGCCGGTTCAGTCCGGGTGAAACGGGCAATCTCTACGCGCAGCAATACCAAGTAGGCCAGCGTTGATGTGGCTCCGCAGAGCTGGCGGGTAGGTAGCACCGAGCCGGGTGGGCAACCCCCGGCCCAGAGTAATGGCGGTCACGTCACGGGCGACCGTGACGCACAGAATCCGGCTTACAGGCGGGCTTCACATTTTTTTTGAATGCGGGAGGCCGGTCACGGAGTGATGGCCACCAGCACGCTGCACGGGGCGCGTTCGATCAGCGCGCTGGACACCGAGCCGCGCCACCAGCGCGCGGCCCAGCTGTCCAGGTGCTTGTGACCGACGATGATCAGGTTGGCCTCGACCTTTTTGGCAAAGCGCGAGATTTCTTCCACCGCATCGCCCACCAGCAGTTCGCCTTGCGCGGCGTGCCCGGTCTGGGTCAGCTGCGCCAGACCTTCGTCCAGGATGCCCTGGTATTTGCCGCGCTCGCGTTCCTCGACCTCGCTGTCGTACACCGCACCCTCGATGCCGACAAAGCTGAGGTTCAGCGGCATCACGGCCACGAGGTGGAGTTTGGCGCGGCTCCATTGCGCGATCTCCTTGCAGTCGAGCAGCGCCTTCTGCCCGGACTGGGAGCCGTCATAGGCCATCACAATGCGTTCATACATGGCAAACCTCCGGGTCAGGTGATTGAAACAGGGGCCGGTCGCGCCGGTTCAGCGTGCGTCGGCAGGGGCCACCGCAGCCGACTTGAAGCCATGCGCGTCAAAAGCCTTGCGCACCGTGCCATTGGCCTTGGCGTCGTTCATCCATTTTGTGGCGTAGGTCAGCCCCTGCGGTTTGTCCTTGGGTAGCACGACGGCAAAATCGATCTTGCGAAAGGCGCCGTCAAGAATGCGCGAGCCCGGCACGCCGGCCACCAGCGGCGCCAGGGTGTCGCGCGTCAGCGCGAACGCATCGGCATTGCCCGCCCGCAACAGCCCCAGGGCCTCGTCCACCGAGGGGACCGACGTGATCTTGGTGTTTTTCAGCATCGCGCCCACGGCCCGGATGGTGGTGGTGTTGGCAATGCCCACCACCCGCATGCCAGCCTGGTCCACGTCGGCGATGGTCCGGATGTTGGCCCCCGGGCGCACCAGATAGGTGTTTTCCCCAATGAAATAGATCGGACCGATGCCGAGCTTTTTGCGGCGCTCTGCGTCCACGGGCATCAGGGCGGCGTCCACCTTGCCGCTGACCAGGGCGTCCGTCAGCTGGCCTGAATTGGGCGCCACCAGAAACTCCACCGGTTGGCCCAGCTGGCGGCCCAGGTCACGGGCCAGATCGACCGCCACGCCGCTGGGCTGGCCGTCGGCGCCTTTGGCCACAAAGAATGTGGAGGGTTCCGGTGCAAAGGCCACGCCAAAACGCAGCTTGCCGGTGGGGGCGAGGTCGGTCAGCACGGCGGCATCCGGCGCGGGGCCGACTGCGGCACAACCGGCCACGGCGATCACCATGAGGGGCGTGAGAAAACGAAGCAGTTTCAAGAAGGTCTCCTTGGAAGTGGGTGTGGGTCACATCCCCCCTATTGCCGGTCTTGCTGCCGGAGCACGGTATGCCTTGCAGGACCATGATACGGGCTCAGCGGCGATCGGCCAAGGCGGAGAACCCCGTCTTGCGCAGCGGCTCAGGGGGCTGCGCGGCCCGCCACAAAGTGCCCGTGGATTTCAACCGTCAGTGCCTCGATGCGTTCGGTGAGCTGTTTGGTGATTTCGGTCAGGCGCGTGTTCTGCTCCAGCATTTCCATCACCCGCGCGGCGTTTTCGGCGGCAATGGCCAGGCGCTGCTCGTTGGCCACGGCCAGCGCCTCACGGTGCTGTGCGTCGGCGTCGGAGTGGGCCTTGTCGCGCGCGGCCTGGCGCGTTTGCGCGAGCAGGATGAGCGGCGCCGCGTAAGCCGCCTGCAGGCTGAAGGCCAGATTCAGCAGGATGAAAGGGTAAAGGTCAAACCGGGTCACGCCCGTGACATTGAGGCCGATCCAGATGGCGACGATCAGCGTCTGCGCGCCCAGAAAAACCGGGGTGCCAAAAAACCGCGCAAAGGCCTCGGCCCGCAACGCAAAGCGGTCGTTGCCAAAGGTGGTGCTCAGGTGGGCGTGACGGCGCAGGAAGCGCAGGGGGTCGCCAGCGCTGCCGTGGGCCGACGGCGCCGTCTCGGCGGAAGAGGGAGTCGTGTTCATGCGGTGTTCCTTCAGTTGCCGGGCGCCATGGCGCGCAGGCGTTCCACATGCGCCAGCAGCGAGCGCTGCGCGATCGGCCACATGCGCGGCGGCACGTCATCGTAGGCGTGACGCAC
>JBGSNW010000440.1:0-1588 GCA_041739435.1 Burkholderiaceae bacterium | reverse complement strand
ATCCCGCTGTTCGACAGCCTCGACTGGCTGGAGGGCGTCCTCTCCCGCCGCCGCTATCTCGCCGGCGAACGGATCACCGAGGCCGACTGGCGGCTGTTCACCACGCTGATCCGCTTCGACGCGGAGCTGCAGCGGGCGGGTGCGTCCCCCGCGCCCCATCCAGGCTGAATTTGTTATTGAATAAATAGCAAACTGTTTATATTTCACGCGGGCCAAAGCCCTGAAAGACATTCAATGCCCTTGATTCGCTCAATCTTGCACCTGCTGTGGATGGTCGTCACCGTCGTGCCGTGGGCGCTGGCGGTGCTGGTGGCCTCGCTGTTCCTGAGCAGCGACCGGATCTATTGGATGTGCGCGGGCTGGCTGCGCACGGCGGTCAATGGCGGCATTGTCATTCTGGGCATCCAGAACCGCATCACGGGCTGGGAAAACCTGCCGCTGGGCAAGAAGGACCCGGCCATCCTGCTGGTCAAGCACCAGTCCACCTGGGAGACCTTCGTGATGCCGGCCATCATGCCGCACCCGCTGGCTTTCGTGTTCAAGCGCGAGCTGCTGTACGTGCCGTTTTTCGGCTGGGCCATGTCGCGCATGGACATGATCCATATCGACCGCAGCCAGCGCTCCAAGGCGTTCAACAAGGTGGTGGCGCAGGGCAAGCGGCTGCTGGCGCAGGGCACCTGGGTGATCATGTTTCCCGAGGGCACGCGCATTCCGCGCGGCCAGGCGGGCACGTACAAATCGGGGGGCACCCGGCTGGCGGTGGAAACCGGTGCGCCGGTGATCCCGATCGCGGTCACGTCGGCCAAGTGCTGGCCGCGCAAGGCGTTCATCAAGCGCCCGGGCATTGTGGACATCTCCATCGGCAAGCCGATCTCCAGCGTGGGGCGGCAGCCCGATGAACTCATGCGCGAGGTGCAGGACTGGATCGAAGCCGAGATGCACCGGCTCGACCCTGATGCCTATCCGCCGCAAGACGCCGGCCCACAAGGCGCAACGGCCCCTCGGGTGGATTGAACCATGGGCGCGGTGCGGCGGCTGGTGCAGTTGACGCTCGATCTGTTCGACCCGGAGCCGTCCTCGACGCCGCCGCTCTCTCATCCTTCGCCTTTCCCTGTTTTTGAAGAAAAACAGGCTTATCCCCCCGCCAAATCGTCAAAGTTTGCTATTGATTCAATAGTATCTGACGCCCATGTGCCCGGCGTTCCGCTGGCGGACATGGTGATGCCGACGGCCTTTCATCATCCGCGCGCCAACCGCACCGCACGCCTGTGCAACGCCACCGTGGGGTACGAGCTGCGTCGTGGCAAGCGCCGCACCATCGGCTTTGCGGTCGGCCCCGACGGGCTGGTGGTGAGCGCGCCGCGATGGGTGTCGCTGGGTGCGGTGGAAGCCGCACTGCAGGAAAAATCGGCCTGGGTCGTGCGCAAGCTGGCCGAGGCACGGCAGCGGCACCAGCGTTTGGAATCCGCCCGCATCGAGTGGAAAGACGGCGCCACCCTGCCTTTTCTCGGTGAGCCCGTGGTGGTGGTGCTGGACCCGCGCCACACGTTCAATGGCCCCGATGGGCAGTTGGCCCGGCGCACGGTGG
>JBGSNW010000436.1:0-2186 GCA_041739435.1 Burkholderiaceae bacterium | reverse complement strand
CATTCAACAAGGCGCAGCGGCCTACCTGGCTCGACAGTACAAGACAATCGCCTTCGTCGGCGTGGTCCTGGCTATCCTGATCGGCATCTTCCTTGATGGCACAAGCGCCGTCGGCTTCGTGCTCGGTGCAGTGCTTTCGGGTGCCTGCGGCTTCATCGGCATGAACGTGTCAGTCAAGGCCAACGTGCGCACCGCGCAGGCAGCCACGCGTGGCATTGCTCCGGCGCTGGACGTTGCCTTCAAGGGCGGCGCCATCACCGGCATGCTGGTGGTGGGCCTGGGCCTGCTGGGCGTGGCCGGGTTCTACTGGTTTTTGGCGGGCAACGGCAACCTCACGCCCGATGTCAAACTGGCCAACCTGCTCAACCCGCTGATCGGCTTTGCCTTTGGCTCGTCGCTGATCTCCATCTTCGCGCGGCTGGGCGGCGGCATCTTCACCAAGGGTGCTGACGTCGGCGCCGACCTGGTGGGCAAGGTCGAGGCCGGCATCCCCGAGGACGATCCCCGCAACCCCGCCGTGATCGCCGACAACGTGGGCGACAACGTGGGCGACTGCGCCGGCATGGCCGCCGACCTGTTCGAAACCTATGCCGTCACGCTGATTGCCACCATGGTGCTGGGCGCGCTGCTCATCAGCACCGCCGCCACCAACGCCGCCGTGTACCCGCTGGCGCTGGGCGCGGTGTCGATCGTGGCGTCCATCATCGGCTGCTTCTTCGTCAAGGCCTCACCCGGCATGACCAACGTGATGCCCGCGCTCTACAAGGGCCTGGCCGTGGCGGGCGTGCTGTCGCTGATCGCGTTCTTCTTCGTCACCAAGTGGATCATGCCCGACAACGCCATCACCGCCACCGGCAGCCAGATGAAGCTGTTTGGCGCGTGTGCCGTGGGCCTGGTGCTGACCGCCGCGCTGGTGTGGATCACCGAGTTCTACACCGGCACGCAATATTCACCGGTGCGCCACATCGCGCAGGCGTCCACCACCGGCCACGGCACCAACATCATTGCCGGCCTGGGTGTGTCGATGCGCTCCACCGCTTGGCCGGTGATTTTTGTCTGCATCGCCATCTTTGCCTCCTACGGCCTGGCCGGCCTGTACGGCATTGCCATTGCCGCCACCTCCATGCTCAGCATGGCCGGCATCGTGGTGGCGCTGGACGCCTACGGCCCCATCACCGACAACGCCGGTGGCATTGCCGAGATGGCCGAACTGCCCAGCAGCGTGCGCGACATCACCGACCCGCTGGACGCCGTGGGCAACACCACCAAGGCCGTGACCAAGGGCTACGCCATCGGCTCGGCCGGCCTGGCCGCGCTGGTGCTGTTTGCCGACTACACCCACAAGCTCGAAGCCTACGGCAAGTCCATCAGCTTCGATCTGAGCGACCCGATGGTCATCATCGGCCTGTTCATCGGCGGGCTGATCCCCTACCTGTTTGGTGCCATGGCCATGGAAGCCGTGGGCCGCGCCGCAGGCTCGGTGGTGGTGGAAGTGCGCCGCCAGTTCCGCGACATCAAGGGCATCATGGAAGGCACGGCCAAGCCCGAATACGGCGTTGCCGTGGACATGCTCACCAAGGCGGCCATCAAGGAAATGATGATCCCCTCGCTGCTGCCCGTGGTGGTGCCGATTGTGGTCGGCCTGCTGCTCGGCCCCAAGGCGCTGGGCGGTTTGCTCATGGGCACCATCGTGACCGGCCTGTTCGTCGCCATCAGCATGTGCACCGGCGGCGGCGCATGGGACAACGCCAAGAAGTACATTGAAGACGGCAACCACGGCGGCAAGGGTTCCGAGGCGCACAAGGCCGCCGTCACCGGCGACACCGTGGGCGACCCCTACAAGGACACCGCCGGCCCCGCCGTCAACCCGCTCATCAAGATCATCAACATCGTGGCCCTGCTGATCGTGCCGCTGGTGATGAAGTTCCACGGCGGCTGAAGCCCGCGCGGGGCTCGCCCCGCATCCCCAAAGGCCCGCCAGACCTTGTGTTGGCGGGCTTTTTTCGTGGGACGCCGATGGACCCGATCAATATCTTTTCAATAGCTGACCATGACCTGCTGACGGGGGCCGGAGGCTTATTTCATTCAAAATCTCGGCCTCTCAGGCCGTCCGGGCGCACCCGGCGGGCTTGAGCACCCGCTGCGTGGACGCCGGGTATTGCGCCAGCTTGCCCGCCGGGCGGCGC
>JBGSNW010000426.1:0-2922 GCA_041739435.1 Burkholderiaceae bacterium | reverse complement strand
AGCAGCAGGCGGTTGAGCCAGCTGTGGATCACCCCGTCGCCCGGGCGCAGGGCCACGCCGCCGCGGTTGCTGATGAAGGCCGGCAGTTCGCGGTGGGTTTTCACGTCCACGGGCTTGGGGTAGGCGGCGGTGTGGCAGAACGACTGCATCACCATGTCGGCGCTGAAACCCAGGCAGGCCAGGTCTTTCAGCTCGTCGCGGGTCATCGGACCGGTGGTGTCCTGGCTGCCGACGGTGGTCATCTTGGGTTCGCAGTAGGTCCCCGGACGCACGCCCTGGCCCTCGGGCAAGCCACAGGCGCGCCCGACCATCTTCTGCGCCAGCGTGAAGCCGGCCTGGGTGGCGGCGGGCACCGTGGGCAGGCGGAACACCGTGCTCACGGGCAGGCCCAGAAACTCGCGCGCCTTGGTCGTCAGGCTGCGGCCGATGATCAGGTTGATGCGGCCGCCGGCGCGCACTTCGTCAAACAGCACCTCGCTCTTGAGCTGAAACTGGGCGGCCAGCTTGCCGTCTTTTTCGATCTTGCCGTCGTAGGGGTACACGTCGATCACGTCGCCCATGTTGAAGGCCGACACGTCCACCTCGATGGGCAGTGCGCCGGAGTCTTCCTGGGTGTTGAAGAAGATCGGGGCGATCTTGCCGCCCAGCGTGACGCCGCCGAAGCGCTTGTTGGGCACAAAGGGGATGTCTTCGCCGAAGCCCCAGATGATGCTGTTGGTGGCCGACTTGCGGCTGGAGCCCGTGCCCACCACGTCGCCCACGTAGGCCACGAGGTGGCCCTTCTTCTTGAGTTCTTCGATGAACTTCATGGGGCCGCGCTTGCCGTCTTCTTCCGGCGTGATGCCCGGGCGGGCGTTCTTGAGCATGGCCAGGTAGTGCAGCGGAATGTCGGGGCGGCTCCAGGCGTCGGGCGCGGGCGAGAGGTCGTCGGTGTTGGTTTCGCCCGTGACCTTGAACACCGAGACGGTGATCTTCCTGGCGACTTCGGGGCGTGAGGTGAACCACTCGGCATTGGCCCAGCTTTGCATCACGTCCTTGGCAAAGGTGTTGCCCGACGTGGCTTTCTCGGCCACGTCATGGAAGAAGTCGAACATCAGCAGCGTCTTCTTGAGCGCCGCGGCGGCCACGGCGGCCACTTCGGCGTCGTCGAGCAGGTCGATCAGCGGCTTGACGTTGTAGCCGCCCACCATGGTGCCCAGCAGCTCGGTGGCCTTGGCCTTGTTGATCAGCCCGACCTGGATGTCGCCATGCGCCACCGCGGCCAGAAAGCTGGCCTTGACCTTGGCGGCATCGTCCACGCCCGGTGGCACGCGGTGGGTGAGCAGGTCCATGAGGAACTCGGCCTCGCCCGCGGGCGGCACCTTGATGAGTTCGATCAGTTCGGCGGTTTGCGGCGCGGTCAGCGGCAGCGGGGGGATGCCCAGCGCCTGGCGCTCGGCGGCATGTTCACGGTAGGCTTTCAACATCGTTTTTCTCCTAAAGTCGATCTCACATCAAAATATACGATAAATATGCCTCTAGCCCCCGCCAATACTCGATAGTTTGCTATATAAAATATATCTATCAGGGCTTATTTGCTGGCCGTCGCGGCGGCCGGGGCATCGAGCACGCTGGGAGCCGGGTTGGCTTTGAGGGCTTGTGCCACGGCCAGTTGCTCGGGGCTGGCGCATTCGTCGGCCACGCGCTTGCCGAGTTTCTGGTCCATCAGCATCGATTTGTTGGCCAGTTGCAGCCACACGGCGCCCGCCTGCGGGTCTTCCAGGCGAATGGCGCCCGTGGTGGTGGCCACGGGGAACATGCGGTACTGGCGCTTGCTGGCCTGCACGTTGAAATAGCCCGGCGACGCGGCGTCCGCCTGGATGTTCACCGTGACGCCTTCAGCGCACGGCAGGCGCCCCGCATGCACACGTTCGGCGACGGCCAGTTCGGCGGGCGACAATGCCGCCTCGGCGGCCCGGATGCCGCTGGCCACCTGGTTGGCGGCGCTCTTGAGCTGGGTGCGGCTGGACGTGCCCGATGCCTTGGCCTTGGCAACTTTCTGGGTGGGGGCGGCCTTGGCGGTGGCCGGTTTGGCGGCAGGCGCCGTTTGCGCAGTGGCCCACAGTGGCACGGCAAGGGTCAGGAATGCGACGGTCAATAGTTTCATGATGGCTCCGTGATGACGGGATTCAATGACGAGGCGCCTGAAAGTGGATTTGCACCGCCTCAGGCAATGGCCGACCCGTGCGGTGCGCACGTTCCAGCACCTGCCAGTAATAGCGGTAACTGGCGCGGTCATGCAATTTACCGTCCAACTGGATCGGCGCCCACGCCGCCTGTATCGCGGCAGCAACGATAGTTGTAGCAATTTGAATCTCGGCCTCGCTGGGGGCAAAAGCCTCCAGAATGGGGCGAATCTGGGCCGGATGGATGCTCCACATCCGGGTATACCCAAATTCTTCGGCCGCACGGCGGGCGGCTGCGCGCACGGCCACCACATCATTGAATTCGGTGACCACGCAGTGCGAGGGCACCTTGCCGTGGGCGTGACACGCGGATGCAATTTCGAGCTTGGCCCGCACCACCAGCGGGTGGCTGAACTGGTCCAGGCCGTCGGAGGTGGCGCCGCGCGCCGAGCCCATGGCGCTGGCCGGGATGGCGCCGCCGTGGGCCGAGACGAAGTCCATCAGGCCAAAGCTCAGCGACTGCACACGCGGGTGCGCGGCGATCTCGAACGCCCGGTGCACCGCGGCTGGCGACTCTATCAAAACCTGTAGCGGAAGATGACCATTTGACGTGGCCTTGAGGGCTTTTTCAGCCAAAATCACGTCGTCCACCGACTCCACCTTGGGAATCATGATGTGGCGCAGGCGGTGCCCGGCCCGGCCGGCTATGAGAGCCATGTCGGCCTCGAAGGCGGGGTGATCGACCGGGTGCACGCGC
>JBGSNW010000424.1:0-1553 GCA_041739435.1 Burkholderiaceae bacterium | reverse complement strand
CGCAGACGCGAACCCTGATGCACGCGCCCTTTGCCGGCGCCTACCTGGCGCTGGTGGGCGTGGCGCTGCTGGCGATGGTGCTGCTGGCGTTCATCCAGTTTCCGCCGGTGCCGCCCAAAAAAGCGGGCATGGGCGGGCGGCCGCTGCGCGAAATCATGCGCCAGCCGGTGTTCATGGTCGCGGCGGGCGCGGGCGCCCTGAGCTACGGCGTGATGAACCTGCTGATGGCGGCCACCCCCATTGCCATGCAGCAGTGTGGGCTGCCTTTTTCAGACGCGGCGCTGGTGCTCGAATGGCACGTGATCGGCATGTTTGCGCCCGGCTTCGTCACCGGCCATCTGATCAAGCGTTTTGGTGTGTTGCCCATCATGGGCGTGGGCGTGGTGCTGATGGCGCTGTGCATCGCCATCGCGCTGTCGGGCATCGAGTTGCACCAGTTTCTGGCCGCGCTGTTCCTGCTGGGCGTGGGCTGGAACTTCCTCTTCACCGGCAGCACCACGCTGTCGCTTTCAACCTACGCCCCTGAGGAAAAAGACCGGGCCCAGGGCGCCCTGAATTTTTTCGTGTTCGCCACCCTCGCGGTGAGCTCTTTTGCCTCTGGCGTGCTGGTCACCACACGGGGCTGGACGCTGCTCAACCTGGGCTCCATGCTCCCGGTGGCGCTTGTGGCGTTGGCGCTGCTCTGGCTTGCCATGCGCCAGCGCCGCGCCCAGAATGCCTGACTGAACACCACGGAGGGAGATTTTCATGGGATTGCTGGATTCGGTATTGGGCTCGGTCATGGGCGGGCAGGCGGCACAACCCGGGCCGGGCGGCCTCGCGGGCCTGGGCGGCTTGGGCGCACTGTTGCCCATCGTCACCGGCCTGCTGGCCAACGATGGCGCACAAGGTGGTCTGGGTGGCCTGATGGAGAAGTTCAACCAGGCGGGGCTGGGCGATGTCATGCAGTCGTGGGTGGGCAAGGGCGAGAACCTGCCGATCTCGGGCGACCAGCTGGGCCAGGTGCTGGGCGGTGACCTGCTGGGTCAGCTTGCCGCGCAAATGGGCCTGGCCCCGGCGCAGGCGTCGGGCCAGCTGTCGCAGATGCTGCCGGGCCTGATCGACCAGCTCACGCCACACGGCGCCGCGCCCGAGGGTGGCCTGGGCAACGCCGGCGACCTGATGGGCATGTTGGGTGGATTGCTACGTCAATAGGAGCGAGCGATCGCCATTTGACGGGGGCTCATACGGTTTCGCCTTCCAACGTATAACTGCGTTGGTTCGCCTTGCCGTGCTACAGCACTGTCTGCGGCTCCCGCCTTGTTCTGCGCTTGAATGCAAAACCGTATCGGCCCTATTTGTCTTGTTTTTTGAACGGAAAACGCTGGTCCAGCCAGCGCTGCAGCGTGGTGAACACGATGTCCTGATCGACCTCGTTGAACAGCTCGTGGTACAGGCCGTCGAAGCGCTGGCTGGTGACCACGTTGCGTGGCGCGGCGGCGGCAAAGGCCTTGCTGCCGGCCGGGTTGACCAGCTTGTCGGCGCCCGCGTACACCAGCAGGGTGGGCACGCGC
>JBGSNW010000388.1:0-2382 GCA_041739435.1 Burkholderiaceae bacterium | reverse complement strand
GCCTTTTCGGCGGCCTGGGTCTGCGCCGTGTCCTCGGCCGCGCCGCTGGCCACCAGCTCGGCGGTGTCGTGTTTGTTCAGCGGGGGCAGCTCCTGGCCGGGCTGGATGACGGTGCGCACACCGTCCACCAACACCGCCGTGGCCACCAGTGCAATCAGCTTGCTCATGGGGAAAACTCCTTTGGGTTACTTGGGGTTGGTGAACAAAAAGCCGGCCGTGTTGTAGGCCACGTTGGGGCGGCGCTCAAACGTCGCGCCATACACCCAGCTCTTCAGGGTGTTGTCGTAATACGGCGTCTCGGCGAAGGGGTGACCTTCGATCACGTTCGTGAAGCCAAACCCCGGCTCCGCCAGGCTGATGTCCGCGCCGCCCGCGCCAATGTTCGGCACATAGGCCAGCACGGCGTTATTGCCCCACACATCGCGGCCGGTGTCCGTCTCGTCCACCCACACCGCGTCGCCCACTTCGATGGCCGCCACGTTCAGGATGGTCCTGAGCTGCTCCAGGGTGGCCGGGCCCGTCGTGGTGGTGGGCAAATAGCCCTTCACCTCGGGGTTCATGCTGAGCGCCGTGAACGCGTCGGCGCTCAGCGTGAGCCGGTTGGGGCGCTTGCCGATCTTCTTGCGAATGATGTCGGCCGCAGTCCGCACATCCGTTACCGGCGTACCCGTTGCCGCGCTCCACTTGGTGCCCGCCGCCAGCGCCAGCACATGGCCCGCCGCGTAGCTGCCCGCCGTGGTGGCCAGGGTGGCCACTTCAATTTCGTAGTCCAGGCCCAGCACCTCGCTGGCCGTGGTCATGGCAATGCGGCTGATATCCAGGTAGTTGCCCACCTGCAGCCTGCGGCTTTCATCCGCCTCGCGCAGCAGCTCGCGCGGCAGCGGCACCTCCACCGAATACTGGTCCACCGAATAGGTCTTGCCCTCGTACTTGATGTTGATGCGCTTGGTGGGCGCACCGGGTGCACGGCGCAGGTTGTAGCGGCGCAGCCGCTCATCCCCCAACTGCGCCAGGTTCACGCTGCTCAGCGCCTGCGGCAGGCGCGGGAACAGCCGCTCGGCCACCATGGTGCCTTGGCCCAGGCCCAACAGCAGGCTGGTCAGAATGGGGTTTTGTTTGAGCCGAATCTCGGCGGCGGTCATCGTCATGATGTGCTTCCTTCAGTGGATGTGTGTGTGGGTGGGGTGGTCAGCCGGGGGTGAACGAGTCAACCGGTGGTGAACGAGCTGGTCACGGCAGTCAGCGCCTCGGCGTAGTTCACGCCCTTGTGCTCAGCCATCCAGGCCTTGGCGGCCTGGTCAATCTCGGCATCGGTCTTGCCTTTGGCGGCACCCGCACCCGAAGGCACCTGGCCCCCGGCGAATTCGCCAAAACTCACCACCGGCTTGGCCGCTGCAATCAAGTCCTGCAGCCACTGGGCCGGGCTCACCTTGCGGGTGGCGTCACCTTCGGAGAACTCCACCGGCTGCGCGTCTGCCAGCGCCTCCAGCGTGGCCACGGCCATGGCCTCGTCCTTGGGCAGCAGCTTGCCGGTCGAAACCTGGGCCTCGGCGAACGACACAAAGCCCGCCTTGCGGTCGGCCTTGGCCTTCTCGGCAAAGCTGGCGGCTTCAGCCGTTGCGGCTTCGGCCTTTTTCTTGGCATCGGTCGCATCGGCCTCGGCCTTGGCGCGGGCATCGTTGGCGGCCTTGAGCTGGGCGGTGGCTTCGTCCAGTTGGGCTTGCAGTTCCTTGCTCATGTCGTCTTGCTCCTGTTGGGGTTGATCGGCGGAAACGGGTTCACTGAATGAGACGGCGTCGCCTGCGTCGTCTTCGGAAAACTGAATGTCCTTCAGCCCCGCAATGGCCGGCGGCTGCGCGCCCAGGAACGCGACGTGCCGCAAGTACCACTTGCCGGGCGTGGGGTTGTTGGGTGCCAGCGGGGGGTAGAACGATGCGCTGCGCTTCTTGAAGCGCCCTGCAGCCACCATCTCGGCGAACTGCGGCTCCACCTGGCGCGAGGTCATGGCCAGCGTGCCGGTGGCCGTTTTGGTCAGGCGCTGCACCCAGCCATAGGCTGGCAGGTTGTCCTTGGGGTGGCCCACGGTCAGCGGCGCCTCGCGCCTGGCCGGGTCATACGCCGCCACCATGCCGTCCACGTCGGCTTCGCTGAACGAATGTGCGTTACCCGCGTCATCAATGTGTCGACCGGGTCGAAAGATCTCGATACCGTCAGGCAAAGCTGGGGCGGGCAGTGCGGGGGTGGCTTGGGGCATGGACCGCACTCTCGCAGGCATGGCCGCCGCCTTCTAAATGGCGCACTCCAAATTCGCGCGCCAAAACAAAGGCCCCGCGCGCGCGAGGGCGGCGGGGCCTTGGGGCCGGGGCGGCGGCTGCGTCAGTC
>JBGSNW010000361.1:0-3307 GCA_041739435.1 Burkholderiaceae bacterium | reverse complement strand
GCGCGTTGCTGCGCCGTGGCGTACAGCCAGTGGGGCGGGATGTCGGGGGCGTCGGTTTCCAGCACGATGGCGTCCAACGGCAATTGCGTCGCCAGCCGGCGCAGTTGCAGCGCGCGCTCAAAGGTCACCGCGCCGCCAAAGCCCAGTTTGAAGCCGAGCTTCAAGAACGCCTGCGCCTGCTGCAGGCTGCCATTGAAAGCGTGGGCGATGCCGCCTTGCACCGGGGTTTCACGAAGCCCCCGGAGCAGGCGGTCGGCCGAGCGGCGCACATGGAGGATGACCGGCAGATCGTGTTTGCGCGCCAGCCGCAACTGGGCCTGGTAAAAAAACTCCTGGCGCTCGCGCTGCGGGCCTTGTTGCAGTTGTGGCACAAAATAGTCGAGCCCTATCTCCCCCACCGCCACGCACCGCGGGTCGCTGCGCGCGATCGCGAGCGCGGCGTCGAGCACACCCAGGTCTTCTTCCTGAGCGCGCGGCACGTACAGCGGGTGGATGCCCAATGCATAGCTGTCCCCAAACTGGTGCGCCAGATCGCGCACGGCATTGAAGTTCGACACCTCCACCGCCGGCAGCACGCAGTGCGCCACGCCCTGCGCCGCGGCCTGCGCCCTCACTGCGGCCACGTCGCCCGCGAATTCGGGTGCATCGAGGTGGCAATGGGTGTCGATCCAGACAGGCATGGCGCGATGATGCCCGATGAAAGATGCCCACGCCGCTGGCGGTTCCACCCCATCCGGAACGTGCAAGACGCTGAAAACCGTGATACCGTCATTTCCAGCCCGTCATTCCGCGACGGGCACGGGTGAACGCATGCGCAGGCCTGCTCTTTACAGTCGATCCTCCCGTGCGCCGCAGACATCGGACGCAGGAAAAACCGAGCCGGTGGCGGCTGGCGCCGCCGCATCACCCGCCGCTGCGCGCTGGCACCCGCGCTGGCGTGTCAAACCCTCGGACCCGCGCCTGCTCTGGAGCACGATCGCGCTGCTGGCGGTGCTCCTGGCACTGAGCCTGTCCCTTGCGCTGCGGCCCGCTGGCCGAAAGCTGACCCAGGACGACATCGACGCCGCCGTGCTCAAGACGCTGGAGACCACCGTGTTGCCGTCAGCCTCCACCGCCGCGTACGACAACATCCGGCCGTCGGTGGTGCGGGTCATGGGTTTTGGTCATGCATCGCATGGCAAGGGCGGCAAGGGCGCCAAAGCCGGAACAGCCGGCAAGGACGATGCGGACGACCTGATCGAGCGTGGTGTCGGTTCGGGCGTGGTCATTGTGGACAAGGGCATCATCCTCACCAACCTGCATGTGGTGCAGGGCGCGGACACCATCAAGGTGATGTTCTCCGACGGGCTCGAATCCACCGCCAGCGTCATCAGCGTCCAGCCCGAGAACGACCTGGCCGTGCTGCAGGCCCACAAGATTCCAGACGACCTGATTGCCGCCACCATGCGCTCCACCGGCGATCTGCTGCCGGGCGACCAGGTGATTGCCGTGGGGTTTCCGTTCGGGATCGGGCCGTCGGTGTCGGCCGGGGTGGTGTCGGGCCTCCAGCGCGCCTTCCGTTCGCCTGAAGGCCGCAACGAGCTCACCAACCTGATCCAGTTCGACGCCGCCGCCAACCCCGGCAATTCCGGCGGACCGCTGGTTACCATGGACGGCGAGGTCGTCGGCATCGTCACCGCCATCCTGAACCCGTCGCAGCAACGCACATTCATCGGCATCGGCTTCGCGGTGCCGATTGAAAACGCGGCCTCGGCCGTGGGCCTGCATCCTTTTTGACACCGCGACCTCCGCGCCACTTTTCAGGAGCCCGTGCATGAGCGCCCCCAACGAACCTGCCGATACCGCACAGTTGATGGAGCAGATCCTCTACGAGGTCAAACGCGTGGTGGTCGGGCAAGACCGCTTTCTGGAGCGGGTGATGGTGGCGATCCTCGCGCAGGGTCATCTGCTGGTCGAAGGCGTGCCGGGGCTGGCCAAGACGCTCACGGTCAAGACGCTGGCCAATACCGTGCGCGGCCAGTTCAAGCGCATCCAGTTCACTCCGGATCTGGTGCCGGCCGACCTGGTGGGCACTCGCATCTACAACCAGAAAACCGGCGACTTCACCACCGCATTGGGGCCGGTGTTCACCAATCTTCTGCTGGCCGACGAGATCAACCGCGCGCCCGCCAAGGTGCAAAGCGCGCTGCTCGAAGTCATGCAGGAGCGCCAGGTGACCATCGCAGGCGTGACCCACATGGTGCCCAGCCCCTTCCTGGTGATGGCCACGCAGAACCCGATCGAAACCGAAGGCACCTACCCGCTGCCCGAGGCCCAGGTCGACCGCTTCATGATGAAGGTGCTGGTGGACTACCCGACGGACGAAGAAGAATTTGTCATCGTCGAGCGCGTCACCGGCCCGGCGGTGACGGTTTCCGCCGTGGCCACCACCGAACAGCTCGCCGCACTGCAGGCCGAATGCCGCCGCGTGTATGTGGACCCGTCGCTGGTGCAGTACGCGGTCAAGTTGGTGTCGGCCACCCGCACCCCGGAAAAACATGGCCTCAAGGACCTCGGGCGGTTCATCACCTTCGGAGCGAGCCCGCGCGCCACCATCAACCTCGTGGAAGGCGCCCGGGCCCTGGCCATGCTGCGCGGGCGCAGCTACGCCCTGCCCGAAGACATGACCGACCTGGTTCCCGACGTGCTGCGCCACCGGCTGGTGCTGTCGTACGACGCGCTGTCCGAAGGCCTTGCCGCCGACGCCATCATTCGCAGGATCATGGCCAAGGTGCCGGTTCCGGCCAAGCCGCTGGAACACGAAAAACTCGCCGCCTGATCACCATCACCCCCCGTCACACCCGAACTGACTCACCACCGTGTTCCGTCGCATCACAACTCCCGCCGCGCCAATCCCGGCGCTACCGGTGCCGCAGACCGGGGCCGAGCATGTGCTGCGCCGCCTTGAATGGACGGTGCTGCGTCGGCTGGACGGACTGCTGCAGGGCGACTACCGCACACTGATGCGCGGCGTCGGGCTGGACCTGGCCGATCTGCGCGAATACCAGCATCACGACGACGTGCGCCACATCGACTGGAACGTCACCGCCCGCCTGCAGCAGCCGCATGTGCGCGTGTTCACCGAAGACCGCGAAATGGCCGCCTGGTTCCTGGTGGACCTGAGCCCGTCGGTGGATTTCGGCTCCGGCCACAATGCCAAGCGCGACGTGTCCACCGAATTTGTCGCGGTGCTGGCGCGGCTGCTCACGCGTCATGGCAACCGCGTGGGCGCGCTGTTGCTGGGGGGTGGCGCCGACCGCGTGGTACC
>JBGSNW010000345.1:0-6180 GCA_041739435.1 Burkholderiaceae bacterium | reverse complement strand
GCACCTGCACGCAGCGCACCGGGGCGGTTTGGGACAGCTGCTGCAGGCGCTGGCACGCCAGCGCGCCAATTTCGCCAAACACCAGCACCAGCAGGCTGGCATCGGCCCAGCGGAGCAGGTCGTTCACGGTGCCATGGCTGTGGTCGGCCCATTTGAAGGCCACGTTCTGCACCGACTGGCCGCCCGTGCTCTCGCAGATGGGCGAATGGGTGTAGGTGTTGGCCACGGCCATGCGCCCGGTGTTGACGAGCTGGCGCGCAAAGGGGTACCTTTTGGCCAGGCCGATGGCGGCGTTGCGGAAAGTGCGCTCCATGCCGTCGGCGGCCCGCAAAAAACGCGCCGTGCGGTTGGTGACCTTCACGTTCTGTGTGGCAGCTTCATGGCGCTCGTCCTGGTAACTGTCGAGCAGTTGGGGCGCGGCGCGGCCCTGCAGCACGGCGGCCAGCTTCCAGGCCAGGTTGTCGGCGTCGGCCACGCCGGTGTTGCCACCGCGCGCGCCAAACGGGCTGACGATTTTTGCCGTGTCGCCCATGAAAAACACCCGGCCCACGCGCAGTCGGTCCAGGCACTGGCTGCGGTAGGCGTAAGGGCCCACCCAGACGATTTCGATTTCAGTGTCCGCCCCGAACTGGCGTGCCAGACGCTCGCGCACCTGGGCTTCGCTGCTCACGTATTCGGGGTCGGCATTGGGGGCCATCTGGTAGTCGATGCGCCAGACGTCGTCGGCCATCAGGTGTTGCCAGACCGCGCGGTTTTCGTTGAAAGGCGCTTCGATCCAGGTGTGCCGCTCCACGGGCGGGCGCTTGGTGAAGCGCACGTCGGCAATACACCAGCGATCGTCGCCGCGCCGCGATTGCATCGTGGCGCCGCACCAGGCGTGAAACGGGGTGTGTGAGCCGGTTGCGTCGATCACGTGGTCGGCCTGCAGATGGTAGCGGCCGGCGGGGGTTTCGACCGTCAGGAGCGCGAAGTCGTCATTCTGCTCAAAACCGGTCACCCGCGAGCTCCAGCGCAGGTCCACATGGCCCAGCTCGTAGATCCGCTCGGCCAGGTAGCCCTCGATGTAGAACTGCTGGATGTTGATGAACGGCGGCTGGGTCGAGAGGTTGAAGTTGCTCTGCTGGCGCAGGTCAAACGAATACACCTCGTCCTGGCCGGCGAAGGTGCGGCCCACGCTCCACTGGATGCCCTTGGCGGCGATCCGCTCGTAAATGCCCAGCCGGTCGAAGATTTCCAGCGACTTCTGCGTGTAGCAGATGCCACGGGACGACGCCCCCTTGACGCCCACGGTGTTGTCTTCGTCGAGCAGCACGGCCTCGACGCCATGGTGCGCCAGCGCGCAGGCCATCGTCAGGCCGGTGATGCCGCCGCCCACGATGACCACGGGGTGGCGTCGCACCTCGCCCGTGGCGATCTCGGGGGGCGTCACAAACGGGTATTCGGGCAGGGCGTAACCGCTGCCCTGGGTGAACTCGTAGCCGTTGGTGTAGGCCACTGCGCGGTAGCCGGGTGTGGCGGCGGTCGGGGTGGCGAGGGGCGCGTCGGGGTGCGTCATTGCACGGGTCTCCTGGGGGCGGATTATTTTTTGGCCACGAATTCGGGCCGGTCGTTCTGCTGTGGCTTGAGGGCGCCGGTGGCCTTGCCGGCAGCGCGGTCGGCGCGCCATTGCGCCTTGCGCGCCGTCCATTCGTTGAGGCGGGTGTGGGCGGTCTTGCTTTCCTGCAGCATCTGGAATTCGTCGGCCCGTTGCGAGGTGAGCTCCAGCCGCACGCCGTTGGGGTCAAAGAAATAGATGCTGTGGAAGATGTGGTGGTCGGTGATGCCCAGCACCTCGACGCCGTGCGCTTCGAGCCGCGCCTTCATGTCCTTGAGCGCCTGCATCGAATCCACGCGGAACGAGATGTGGTTGACCCAGATCGGCGTGTTGGGCGAGGGCAGCGCGGCTTGGTCGTCGCCAAGGTCAAAGAACGCGATGAACGAGCCGTCCTGCAACCTGAAAAAGAAGTGTGTGTAGGGGCAGTACTCGCCCGTGCTGGGCACCACGTCGCTCTGGATGATGTGGTAGAGCGGCAGGCCCAGGATGTCTTCGTAGAAGTGCCGGGTTTCCTCGGCGTCCCGGGCGCGGTAGGCGTAATGGTGCAGTTGCCGGATCGGGGCCGGTGCGGGCAGCAGCGCGGGGGCACCCGCGGCGGGTTTCAATGCGGCGGACATGGCAGTCTCCAAAAAAACGGACGTTTACCTATTCGTAATCGATTTACTGTATCGTAATTTTTGACGATTGCCAAACCCGGTGCTCCGGATCATGGACGGTTAATTGAGAATGGGTATCAAATTAGCGCGTGACATAGTGTTTTTCAATAAAGGACATTGACGTGTCCAATTAGACGAATGCCCTCAACGGGGCTACCCTCTTGAGGTCTTTGATCATCCCTGTTCAAGGCGAAAGTACTTTTGTTCAACCCACTAGGAGATATTCCATGGCAGCACTCAAAGGCTCCAAGACGGAACAGTGCCTGAAAGACGCCTTCGCGGGCGAATCGCAGGCCAACCGCCGTTATCTGTATTTCGCAAACAAGGCCGACGTGGAAGGCCAGAACGACGTGGCAGCGCTGTTCCGCTCCACCGCCGAAGGCGAAACCGGGCATGCCCACGGGCACCTGGAATTTCTGGAACAGTCGGGCGACCCCGCCACCGGCCTGCCCATCGGCCCGACCCGCGACAACCTGAAATCGGCGGTGGCCGGCGAAACCCACGAGTACACCGACATGTACCCCGGCATGGCCAAGACGGCCCGCGCGGAAGGTTTCGACGAAATCGCCGACTGGTTTGAAACGCTGGCCAAGGCCGAGCGTTCGCATGCGAACCGCTACACCAAGGCCCTGAACGAGCTCGTCGACTAAGGCGGCTACCGCGCGGCCGTGATCCGTCGTTGCGGGGCCCGGCCGGACATCCTCACGACCATGAAGGTCGCTCCGGTGTCCGGCCGCCCGCGCCCAGGCTGAAAGTCGCTCGCTACGCCGCAAGGCGTAGTGGTTTGCGAAACTGGTTTCCCCGAGTCCCGTTTCGCAAACCAACCTTCCCTAAAAGAGATTCCCCATGGCCACAGAAGGCAATCTGCAAGCGCCCACGCGGCACCCGCTGGACTGGAAGAACCCCGACTTCCACGACGAAGCCAAGGCCTTCCATGAACTCGAGCGCATATTCGACATCTGCCACGGCTGCCGCCGCTGCGTGAGCCTGTGCGGTGCCTTTCCCACGCTGTTCGACCTGGTGGACGAAAGCAAGACCGGTGAAGTCGATGGCGTGGCCAAGGCCGACTACTGGAAGGTGGTGGACCAGTGCTACATGTGCGACCTGTGCTACATGACCAAGTGTCCGTACACGCCGCCGCACGAGTGGAACCTGGATTTCCCTCACACCATGCTGCGCGCCAAGGCCATCAAGTTCAAGAAGGGCGAGGTCACGGCGGCCGAGAAGTTTCTGGCCTCCACCGATGTGCACGGGCAGTTTGCCGGCATCCCGATCGTGGTGCAGGTGGCCAACGCGGTGACACACACCCAGGCCGCGCGCAGCGTCATGGAGCGCGTGGCCGGCGTGGACAAGAACGCCTGGCTGCCCGATTTAGCCACCCGGAAATTCCGCTCGGGCACTCCCAAGGCCCGGGCCACGACCGTGGTGAACGGCGAGAAGACGCCCGGCAAGGTGGCCATCTACGCCACCTGCTACGTCAACTACAACGAGCCCGGCATTGGCCACGACCTGCTCAAGGTGCTGGACCACAACGACATCCCCTACGTGCTGGTCGACAAGGAAAAATGCTGCGGCATGCCCAAACTGGAGCTGGGCGACCTCGACTCGGTCGACCAGAGCAGGCAGGCCAACATCCCCGTGCTGGCCCGCTACGCGAAAGAGGGCTACGCCATCATCGCCGCCGTGCCCAGCTGCACGCTGATGTTCAAGCAGGAAATCCCGCTCATGTACCCCGACGATGCCGACGTGCAACTCGTCAAGGAACACATGTGGGACCCGTTCGAATACTTCATGGCCCGCAAGCGCGACGGCCTGCTCAAGACCGAATTCCCGCAAAAGCTGGGCAACGTGAGCTACCAGATCCCCTGCCACGGCCGGGTGCAGAACATCGGCAAGAAAACCGAAGAGATGCTCAAGATGATCCCCGAGACGACGATCAACACCATTGAACGCTGCTCGGGCCACGCGGGCACTTTTGGCGTCAAGAAGGCCTACCACCAGCAAGCCATGAAGATCGGCAAACCGGTGTTCAAGGCCATGTCGACCATGAAGGACGGCAGCCTGCCCGACTACATCAGCTCCGACTGCCCGCTGGGCGGCCACCACATCGCGCAGGGCTTTGAAGTCAACGGCCTGGGCGCGCCCGAGCTCAATCACCCGCTCACGCTCGTTCGCAAGGCTTACGGGCTGAAATAAAGGACATTCCCATGCAAGTCACCGGCCACATCACCCCGGAAAACCTCATGACCCTGGAGGCCTACAGCAAATACCGCAAGGCCCACAAGGCCGAAATTTTTGCGCACCGCCGGCTGCGCAGCGTCATGCTGGGCGAGAACATCAACGTGCAGTTCGAGAGCGAGCTGTCCATCCGCTACCAGATCCAGGAGATGCTGCGCGTTGAAAAAATCTTCGAGGAAGAAGGCATCCTGCAGGAAATCGAAGCCTACGCGCCGCTCGTGCCCGACGGCACCAACTGGAAGGCGACGATGATGATCGAATACACCGACATCCACGAGCGCAAGCGCGAGCTGGCCCGGCTGATCGGCGTGGAAGACCGCATGTTCGTTGAAGTCGAAGGCCACGCCCGCGTGTACGCCATCGCCGACGAGGACATGGACCGCGAAAACGAGGAAAAAACCTCGGCCGTGCACTTCATCCGTTTCGAGCTGACCGACGCCATGCGCGCCGCGGTCAAGGCCGGCGCTGGCGTGAAGCTCGGCTGCGACCACACCCATTACCCGGCGCATGTGGCCATCGCCCCCGAAACGCTGGCCAGCCTGGCGGGCGACCTGAAGTAGGCACATGGCCCCCAAGCTCCGCCGCTGCGCGCAGCCTTTCGGAAGAGACGGCATCGCGCCTCGCACGATAATCAAGGCTCCCCCCGAAGCCTTTTTTTTCCATGGGTGTCTGCCATGCTGTTTTTGCTGTCCCCTGCCAAATCGCTCGACTACGAAACCCCCGTGGGCGACGTGCCCCACACGCGGCCGCAGTTTGTCGCGCAATCGGCGGCGCTGATCGAGGTGTTGCGCCAGAAGTCGCCGCGGCAGATCGCCGAACTCATGCACCTGAGCGATGCGCTGGCTTCGCTCAACGTGGCGCGCTACCAGGCCTGGTCGTCCAGGTTCACGGAGAAAAACTCCCGGCAGGCGGTGCTGGCCTTCAATGGCGACGTGTACGAGGGCCTGAACGCCAGAACCCTCGCGGCCAATGACCTCGCCTGGGCCCAGGACCACCTGTGCATCCTGAGCGGCCTGTATGGTGTGCTGCGCCCCCTGGACCGCCTGCAGCCCTACCGGCTGGAGATGGGCACGGCGCTGGCCACGCCCGGCGGCAAGAACCTCTACCAGTTCTGGGGCACGCAAATTTCTGACTACCTGAACACGCGCCTCGTGGCCGACGCCACCCCGGTGGTGATCAACCTGGCCTCGCAGGAGTATTTCAAGGCGGTGGAGCGCAAGGTGCTCAAGGCGCGCGTGATCGACTGCGTGTTCGAGGAGCTGCGCGACGGGCAATACAAGGTCATCAGCTTCATGGCCAAGCGCGCGCGCGGGCTGATGGCGCGTTTTGCCATTCGGCATCGCATCGCCACGCCGGGCAAACTGCAGGCCTTCAACCTGGAGGGGTATGCTTACGATGCAACCGCGTCCCGGCCCGACCGGCTGGTGTTTAGGCGCGCAGCCGCCTGAAAGACGCTCACCAAGGCCTTTGCATGACCACGTCGGGCACGCCACAAACCATCACGCCACAACTGCGGCAATGGATTGTCGAGCAGGCGCAGGCCGGTCATGCCCCCCAGGCCGTGCTGCAGTCGATGCGGGAAGCCGGCTGGGACGAAGACGTGGCCATCCAGGCGCTGGAAACCACGCTGGAGGCGCATCTGGCGCAGCACGCCGAAGCGCTGGGTCGGCTGCCGCCCGCCGTGCCGGTGCC
>JBGSNW010000327.1:0-9254 GCA_041739435.1 Burkholderiaceae bacterium | reverse complement strand
CGCCACCGCCATGGCCATCGAGCGCATTGCCATCGCCATTCGCCAGCCCGGCGGCGAGCAGGCCGTGCAGCTCAAGGTGGCCGAACGCGCCGTCGATGCCTACAGCCGTGTGGCGGCCGACGCCACCTCCACGCTGATCGTGCCGAGCAACATGACCGAGGTATCGGCGCTGATCAGCTCCGCCATGAAAATGGTGCAGGCACAAAAGAGTTCCTGAGCGCAGCGAACCCGGTCTGCTCGGCGCATTTTTTGCCGCCGGGCCATCCCCCGGCAAAATGCGCCCCTCGGGGGCAGCACACCTCGGGCTGTGGGCAAACGCGGGAGCGCCGCGCACGACCTGATGCGCGGCGCTGATACAATCGCGGGCTTCGGAGCGGTGGATGAGTGGTTTAAGTCGCACGCCTGGAAAGCGTGTGAGGGTTAATAGCCCTCCGCGGGTTCGAATCCCGCCTGCTCCGCCATAAAAAACCCAAAAAAAGCCACCTTGCGGTGGCTTTTTTTGTTGGGGTTGCCTGATCAGTTCAGGGCAGACTTCTTGCCGTCCTTGTACACGTACAGGGTGATGGCCGGGTTCTTCAGTTCACCATTGGGTTCGAACTGGATCGTGGTGGTCACGCCCTTGAAGTTGGTCTTGAGCAATTCCGGGGTGTAGACCTTCGGGTCCACCGAGTTGGCGCGCTTCATGGCGTCGACCAGCACGAACGTGGCGTCATAGGTGTACGGGCTGTAAACCTGGAACTGACCGGCGTACTTGGCGTCGTAACGGGCCTTCCAGGCCGTGCCGCCAGGCATCTTGGCCAGCGAGGCGCCGCCTTCGGCACACACCACGTTGTTCAGCGTCTTGGCGCCGGCTGCGAGCTTGGCGATTTCAGACGTGCAGATGCCGTCACCGCCGAAGAACTTGGTCTTGGACAGGCCAAGTTGTTCCATCTGGCGCAGCATCGGGCCGGCTTGCGGGTCCATGCCGCCGTAGAAGATGGCGTCGGGGTTCTTGGCCTTGACCGCGGTCAGGATGGCCATGAAGTCGGTGGCTTTGTCGGTGGTGAACTGCTCGTCCACGACTTTCATGCCCTTGGCCAGCGCGGTCTTCTTGAACACTTCGGCCACGCCCTGGCCGTATGCGGTACGGTCGTCGATGATGGCAACCGACTTGAGCTTGAGCGTGTCGGCGGCGTAGAACGCCAGTCCGACACCCAGTGCATTGTCGTTGGCGATGATGCGGTAGGTGGTCTTGTAGCCGGGCTTGGTCAGGTTGGGGTTGGTGGCCGCGCCCGTGACGTGGGGAATGCCACAGTCGTTGTACACCTTGGAAGCGGGGATGGTGGTGCCGGAATTCAGGTGACCGACCACGCCGGCCACTTTGGCGTCGCACAGTTTTTGTGCGGCAGCGGTGCCCTGCTTCGGATCGGCAGCGTCGTCTTCGGCCTGCAGCTCGAACTTGATCTTCTTGCCACCGATGGTGATGTTCTGCTTGTTCAGGTCTTCAATGGCCATGCGGGCGCCGTTTTCGTTGTCCTTGCCATAGTGGGCCTGGGCACCGGAGACGGGGGCGACGTGACCGATCTTGACAACCTGCTCCTGGGCAGACGCCAGACCAGCGACCGCAGCGAGAGCGGCAACAACGGTCAATTTCAACTTCATTTGCATAAGTAACCTCCAGAGGATTAAAAAGGTTGAGATTTGAATTTATGGCTCAACGGCGGCGAACATATCGCAATTTCCGGACCAGAACCATAGGGAACACGCTAAGTAAATTCACATAAGGGGGTTTACCCCGGGGCAACGCGATCTAATGCGGCGGCATCCCGGCGACCTTGCCCACTGCTATTTCATCAGGCGTCCCGGCGCAGCCGCGCGGCTGCTGGCGAGTTCTTCTGCCACCGCCTGGGACACGGCGTCGCGCACCGCAAGCTCGATTTCATCGCGCAACTGGATCCCCATGGCCTCCACCTGCTCGGCCACCACGTGCGCAACAGCCGCGCGCAATCGGGCTTCGAGCGCCAGATCCACACGCTGCATGATCCGGTGAACATCGACTTCGCTGGCGGAGGCGGCTTCAGTTCCGGCGGGGGCTACCGCCGCGGCAGGCGGGATGTGCCGAGGTGCCGCATCGGACGGCATCGAAACGACGGAGGGCGGTACGGACACCTCAACCACCTCGGTCAGGGTGGGCACAAAACGGGGGGGGACCCGCTCGGACTTGCTCATTCAACGCTCCCGGTCTGCATCAGATCATGGTGAACCATGGCGTAGCCGCGGTCGGCGTAGTGTTTCCAGCGCGCGCGCGCGGCCTGCCGGTCTTGCGCATCGCCCGACACCACTTCGATCAGGCGCTCGAACCGCTCAAAACCATCCGGCACGCCGTCGGTCAGGTTGACCAGTACTTGTTGGTGCGGCGCGTCGGATGGCGAGCCCGTCAGCACAACGGGTGAATTCAACAGCACGGCCGGATCGGCGTTTGCCGGGCAATGTGGCAAGAACTCCTGCGCGCCAAACGTCCACAACGCGCCATCCAGCTGCTGCAACGCCGACGGCTCGGCTGTCACCACCACTTGGGCGCCCCTGGCAACGGCCTTGCGCAGCAATCGGCATGTGTAGGCGAGTTTTTCGCCCGCATTAAAGTGGAATGCGATTTCGGTCATTTCAAATGCTCACGATCGTCCACGCCTGTGTCCACCGTCATGTTTTCATTTTTTTTCGCGCCACGCCCGCCCGGACGACCCGCGAAGGCGCGGCTGCCCCCGTCTTGGTGGCCTGTGCCTGCAGAAAATCGATCAGCAGCCCGACGGGCCGACCGGTGGCGCCTTTGGCCGCGCCACTTTTCCAGGCCGTCCCCGCGATATCCAGGTGTGCCCACGCAAACTTGGTGGAAAACCGCTGCAAGAATTTGGCCGCGGTGACGGCCCCTGCGGCGCGACCCGCCACATTGGCCACGTCGGCAAAATGGGTCTTGAGGCCTTCCGCGTACTCGTCGTCCAGCGGCATGCGCCAGCACAGGTCTGCGGACGCCTCCCCGGCCGCCAGCAGGTCCTGGGCCAGTGTGTCGTCGGTTGCAAACATGCCGCTGCGCACTCCCCCCAGCGCAATGACACAGGCTCCCGTCAGCGTGGCAATGTCCACCACCGCCCGCGGCCTGAAACGCTCCACATAAGTCAACGCGTCGCACAACACCAGGCGACCTTCGGCGTCGGTATTGAGAATTTCGATGGTCTGCCCGGACATGCTGGTCACCACGTCACCGGGCTTGACGGCGCGGCCATCGGGCAGATTTTCGCAAGCGGGAATCAGTCCGATCACGTTGAGTCGGGGTTTGAGTTCCGCCAATGCGCGAAACGTCCCCAGGACGCTGGCCGCACCGCACATGTCAAACTTCATTTCGTCCATCTCCGGCGCGGGCTTGATGGAAATGCCGCCTGTGTCAAACGTGATGCCTTTGCCAATCAGGGCCACGGGCGCCTGCGCCTTGGGAGCGCCGTCGTAATGCAAAACGATCAACCGCAAGGGTTCTTCCGAGCCCTGCGCCACCGCCATGAACGCTCTCATGCCCAGCTTGGCCACTTCACGCGGGCCCAGCACTTCGCACCGGACTTTGGGCAATTTGCCCAACGCGCGCGCCGCATCGGCCAACATCGTCGGAGTGGCATGGTTGGCTGGCCGGTTCGCCCATTCCTTGGCGAGTTCGATCCCCGCCACTTCTGCCAGGGCGTGTGTCATGGCAGCCTCCAGCCCGGCGGTTTTCGGCACGCCCACCACCACTTTCCGTAGCTTGCGGGCCTCGGGCCTGGACTTGGTGGTGGCGTAAACATAGCTTGCGTCAGCGGTGGCCTTGACAGCCGAGCGCAATACGCTGGCCGTCGGGGCAAACGCAAACAACAGGCACAGGCGCCCTGTGTTGGTTCCCTTGATCGCGCCAACGGCAGCCGTCACCGCCGCGCGAATTTGCCGTGCGGAGCCGTCGCCAGCGCCCGCCAGCACCACGCGCGTAGCGTTCACACCAGGATGCCGGTACAGCATCAGCAGTTTGCCCGCCTTGGTTTCAAGGTCGCCAGCGGACACGGCCGCCGTCACGATCTGTGCCAACTCCCCCTTTGTGGTGCGGGTTTCCGTGGTGATTTCGGGAACCAGCACGATGAGCGCGTCGCATCGCTCACGCCCAGCGCCCGAAAGATCAAGGGATTTGAGTTCGAAGTTCATAATCTCGGTTTTCCTTCGAACCAATGTTATTCCATTCCTCCATACGCAGGGAGCTGGCGCGCAGTTTCAGCGCCACGCTGGTGGTACTGGTCACCGTGGTCATGACCCTGATGCTGGTGCGGACCCTGGGGCAGGCATCACGTGGAGCCGTCAACCCGTCCGAGATCCTCATGGTGCTGGGTTACACGGTACTGGGATTCCTGCCGGCCATCCTCGCCCTGAGCCTGTTCATCTCGCTGGTTGGATCACTCACCCGGATGTACAGCGACAGCGAAATGGTGATCTGGTTCAGCGCCGGACGCGGCCACTTCGCATTTGTGCGCCCATTGTTCCGATTTGCCTGGCCCATCCTCGTGGCCGTCGGCTTGATGTCGCTGCTGGTGTGGCCGTGGTCCAACCAGCAAGTCCGGGACTTGCGGGATCGTTACGAGCGGCGCGGTGACCTGGAGCGCATCACACCCGGCCAGTTCCAGGAATCTTCCCGGGGTGACCGCGTTTTTTTCATCGACAAGGAAAATGCAGACAGCAAGACCGGTACCAACGTGTTCATCTCCACGGTCAACAAGGACAAAAAATCCGTTACCTCTGCCCGAAAAGGCCGGGTTTCGGAAATCGGAGGTCACCGCTTCCTGTTGCTGGAAAACGGCCAACGACTCGAAAGCAGCATTGCCGATGATTCCCTCAAACTCAGCGAGTTCAGCGAGTACGGCGTGGTGGTGGGCGAAACCGCGCTGACAGCGGCAGAGCCTCAGACACGCGCCAAATCCACGCTCACCCTGATTCTTGAGCCGACACGACTGCATCTGGGAGAGCTTTCATGGCGTGTGGGCCTTGGATTGGCCGCCGCAAACTTTGTCGTGCTGGCCATTGCCCTGGCTGGAGCCAATCCGCGCGGTGGACGAAGCGGTGGTTTCGTTTTTGCGATGTTTGCTTTCATTGTTTATTACAACCTCATCAATCTCGGGCAAAACTGGATTGCCAACGGACGCTTTCCGTTTGTGGCGTATGTGGTCGCGCTGCACGTCGGCGTGGCTGTACTCAGTGTGTTGTGGCTGACCAAACGCAATCACAACTGGACATGGCGCGGATGGCTTCGGCGCAGGAACTCCATCGCATGAAGACCATCCGCCGCCTGATTTACCGCGAGGTCTTGGCGGCCATCGCGTTTGTAACCCTGGGGTTCCTGGCTTTGCTTTCGTTTTTCGACCTGGTTGACGAACTGCAGGGGATCGGCCGTGGCCTGGTCGGGGAAGGTTATCAGTTGCGCCACGCCCTGGCGTATGTCGCGCTGTCGATCCCCAGCCATCTCTACGATCTTCTCCCGATTGCCGTGCTGATCGGGACCATCTTCGTCATGGCCCGGTTTGCGCAAAGTTCCGAATACACCATCCTGCGCACCAGCGGGCTCGGTCCGTGGCGGGCGTTGCGCACCTTGCTGGTGTTGGGTGCGGGTTTTGTTTTGCTGACGTTCGCAATCGGCGACTACGCCGCGCCTCTGTCGGACCGGGCTGCCCAGTTGCTCAAGGCCCGTTATCAGGGGCGTGTGACGGTGGGTCAAACGGGTGCGTGGCTCAAGGAGCGGCAGCAATACACGTCGTACGCCGCCAACGTGTCCGCCATCACGGCCGAAGGGGACATGCGTGGCGTGCGCATCTTTGAATTCGACACCCGGGGCTTTATCGTTTCGCTCACGGAAGCCAGTCGGGGACGTTTCGGCAAGGACGACGCCTGGTGGCTGGAGGACGTTCATCGCAGCGAATTCCAGAGCCAGGGCAGCAGCAGCGCCCCCAAAGTGGAACGGGTCCAGATCGCCAACTTCCGGTGGCCCACGGAAATTTCCGCGGAGATGGTGTCGGTCGCGTTGCTGAGACCCGACCGCATGAAAACGCTGGATCTGTTTCAGTACACCCGCCACCTCAATGCCAATGGACAATCGGCTCAACGTTATGAGGTTGAGTTCTGGCGCAAGGTGTTTTACCCGCTGAGTTGCCTGGTGATGGTGGTGCTGGCGCTGCCATTTGCCTATCTTCATTTCCGCTCCGGGGGCATCACCACGTACGTGTTCGGCGGCGTGATGATTGGCATCAGCTTCTACCTGCTGAACAACATGTTTGGTTTTGTCGGCACGCTGCGCGACTGGCCACCCTGGATCACCAGTGCCGCGCCGGCGCTGATCTATTCGCTGGTTTCGCTGGGCGCTTTCGGCTGGCTTGTCGTTCGAAGGTAGTGTCGAAATGTCCTTTGCCATTGTCCTGTTCGCCCACGGTTCGCGCGACCCGCTGTGGCGCCGTCCGATTGAAGCGGTGGCCTCGCGTATTGCCGAGCGCGCGCCGCAGGTCCGGGTCAGCTGCGCCTATCTTGAACTCACACCCCCCGACCTTCCCACCGCCGCTGCCGCGCTGGTGGCGCAGGGCGCCACCCAAATCACCGTGCTGCCCATGTTCCTGGGTGTGGGCAAACACGCACGCGACGATCTCCCCGTGCTGCTGACGCACCTGCGTGCCCTGTACCCCACCATCACTTTTGAGCTTGCGCGGGCGGTGGGGGAGGACCCCCGCCTGATCGATCAACTGGCGCAAATTGCACTGACACCCTTGACTGACGAAACCCTTCAATAGACGCCAATGAAATATTGAACTCCGAAATTAGTAGAATTTCGATATGAACCTGCACCAGTTTCGTTTTGTCCAGGAAGCCGCGCGGCGCAACCTGAACCTCACGGAGGCCGCCAAGGCCCTCCATACCTCCCAACCTGGGGTGTCCAAGGCCATCATCGAACTGGAGGAAGAATTGGGCGTGGAAATCTTCGCGCGCCACGGCAAGCGCCTCAAACGCATCACCGAGCCGGGCCAACACGTGCTCAAAAGCATCGAACTGATCATGCGCGAGGTCGGCAATCTCAAACGCATTGGCGAGCAGTTCAGCGCGCAGGACAGCGGCACCCTGTCCATCGCCACCACACACACCCAGGCGCGTTATGTGTTGCCCGTGCCGGTGGCGAAGCTGCGCGAAGCCTACCCCAAGGTCAATGTGAGCCTGCACCAGGGTTCGCCCGATCAGGTGGCCCGCATGGTGCTTGACGAGGTGGCCGAGATTGGCATCGCCACCGAGTCGCTGTCGGACTATGCCGACCTCGTGACCCTGCCCTGCTACGAATGGCAACACATGGTGGTGCTGCCCGTGGGCCACCCGCTGGCGCAAAAGGAACGGCTGACACTGGAGGATCTGGCGGCCGAACCGATCATCACCTACCACCCCTCGTTCACCGGCCGCACCAAGATCGACACCGCGTTCGCGCACAAAAGCCTGACGCCACGCATTGCGCTGGAGGCCATCGATTCCGACGTCATCAAGACCTACGTGCGCCTGGGCCTGGGGATTGGCATCGTGGCCGAGATGGCAGTGCGCGAGGACGGCACCAACACCGATCTCGTGGTGCGCCCGGGCGGTTACCTGTTTGGCCCGAACGTGGCGCGCGTGGCCTTCAAGCGCAGCGCCTACCTGCGCAATTTTGTGCTGAAGTTCGCCGAATTGCTGAACGAACGCCTCGACCGCAACCTGATCGCCAGGGCGCTGGGCGGGCATTCGACCGACTACGAGTTGTAGCCCCCCGCCCTCCAAAGCGACCCGCGACCGCCTGAACAAAACAGAAACCGAACCGCACTCGCCATGAGCCCGACCGTCGAATACACCCCCGCCCTGCAAACCAAGCTGCCCGCCGTCGGCACAACCATTTTCACCGTGATGTCGGCGCTGGCCACCGAAACCGGCGCGGTCAACCTGGGCCAGGGTTTCCCGGACTTCGCCTGCGACCCCAGGCTTATCGCGGCCGTCACCGACGCGATGACCGAAGGCCTGAACCAGTATCCGCCCATGACGGGCGTGCCCGTGCTGCGCGAAGCGACGGCGGCCAAAATCGCCACCCTGTACGGGCGCCGCTACGATCCGGTGAGCGAGATCACCGTCACCGCCGGCGCCACGCAGGCCATCATCACCGCCATCCTGGCCGTGGTGCGGCCGGGCGACGAGGTCATCGTGCTCGAACCTTGCTACGACAGCTACCAACCGAACATCGAGCTGGCCGGCGGCGTGGTGGTGCGCGTGCCGCTCGATCCCGGCACCTTCAGGCCCAACTTCGACGCCATTGAAGCGGCTATCACGCCGCGCACCAAGGCGATCCTGGTGAACTCGCCGCACAACCCCAGCGCCACGGTGTGGACCGCCGCCGAAATGCAGCGGCTCAGCGAGCTGCTCGCACCTACGGACATCCTGCTGATCTCCGACGAGGTCTACGAGCACATGGTCTTCGACGGCGTGCCGCATGTCAGCGCCGCCTCGATCCCGTCGCTGGCGGCGCGCAGCTTCGTCGTCTCCAGCTTCGGCAAGACCTACCATGTCACCGGCTGGAAGGTCGGCTACGTGGTCGCCCTGGCGCCGCTGATGGCCGAGTTCCGCAAGGTGCACCAGTTCAATGTGTTCACCGTCAACACGCCGATGCAGCATGGCCTGGCGCGCTACATGGCCGAGCCGCGGCACTACCTGCAGCTGCCGGCCTTCTACCAGCGCAAGCGCGACCTGTTCCGCGCCGGGCTGGGAAAGACGCGGCTGCGCGTGCTGCCCAGCGAAGGCAGCTACTTCCAGTGCGTGGACTACAGCCAGGTCAGCGACTTGAAGGAAGCCGCGTTCTGCGAGTGGCTGACCACCGAAATCGGCGTCGCGGCGATTCCGCTGTCGGCCTTCTACGCCGACGGTTACGAGCAGAAGATCGCCAGGCTGTGCTTTGCCAAGCGCGACGACACGCTGCAAAGCGCGCTGTCGCGCCTGCAGAAGCTCTAGTACCCTTGGCGTAGCGTTGCGCGCACCGGCGACAGCTCGCCCACGACGCTGTCCTGCGACTCAGGCGCTTCGCTCAGGTCCAGGTCCACCGGTGCGGTCGGCCGGTCTTCCTGCACTTCGTCGGGGTCGACCCCACCCGGCGAAAGGCTGTCGAAGATCGACGACGCCGGGCTCAGGCTGAGCTCGCCGCCAGCGGCCAGCGGCAGCAGCACGTCGACGTCGGG
>JBGSNW010000306.1:0-6187 GCA_041739435.1 Burkholderiaceae bacterium | reverse complement strand
GCTGCCGCCACCGGAGCCGCCGCCGCGACGACGGGTGCAGCAGCGGGCGCAGGCGCTGCCGCGCCAGCCTTGCCTTCGGTGTCAATGCGCGCGATCAGTTGCTCGGCCGCCACCGTGCCACCGTCACCCACCACGATCTCGGCCAGCACGCCGGCGCTGGGCGCAGGTACTTCCAGAACCACCTTGTCGGTCTCGATCTCGATCAGGATCTCGTCCAGGGCCACCAGATCGCCCGCCTTCTTCTTCCAGCTCAACAGGGTGGCTTCCGCCACGGACTCCGACAGTTGCGGAACTTTGACTTCTACGAGTGCCATTTCAATCTTTCTACGGTTTTTTCATGCGCGGTCAGCCGACCGGGCCTTATTTGGTCAATACGAAGCCCTTGAGCTTGCCGAATGCGCCGTCCACCAGCGCCTTTTGCTGTTCCTGGTGCAGGTGGGAGTAGCCCACCGCCGGAGACGCCGAGGCCGCCCGTCCCGAATAGCCCAACTTCTGCCCTTCGGACATGTTTTCGTGGATGTAATGCTGCACAAAGAACCACGCACCCTGGTTCTGCGGTTCGTCCTGGCACCACACGATGTCCACCACGTTCGGGTATTTCTTGAGTTCGGCGGCAAAGGCCTTGTGCGGGAACGGATAGAGTTGCTCCACGCGCAGGATGGCGGTGTCGTCGGCGCCCTTTTCCTCGCGCTTCTTGACCAGGTCGTAATACACCTTGCCCGAACAAGCGATGACACGCTTGACCTTGTCGGCCTTCTTGATGATCTCTTCCCGGTGCTCCGGGATGATCGTCTGGAACGCACCCTTGGTGAACTCGGACAAGGGCGAGGCCGCATCCTTGTTGCGCAGCAGCGACTTGGGCGTCATGATGACCAGCGGCTTGCGCAGCGGCCGGATCATCTGGCGGCGCAGCACATGGAAAATCTGGCTCGCCGTCGTGGGTTGCACCACCTGCATGTTCATGTCGGCGCTCAGCTGCATGAAGCGCTCCAGGCGGGCCGACGAGTGCTCCGGCCCCTGTCCTTCGTAACCGTGTGGCAGCATCAGCGTGATGCCGTTGACGCGGCCCCACTTGACCTCGCCGGAGGCGATGAACTGATCGATCACCACCTGCGCGCCATTGGCGAAGTCGCCAAACTGGGCTTCCCAGATCACCAGCGTGTTGGGGTCGTTGGAGGCGTAGCCGTATTCAAACGCCAGCACGGCCTCTTCCGACAGGATGGAGTCGATCACCACGAACGGTGCCTGGTTGTCGGCCACGCTCTGCAACGGCACGTAGGTGCCCTCGTCGAACTTCTCGCGGTTCTGGTCGTGGATGACGGCGTGCCGGTGGGTGAAAGTGCCCCGGCCGCAGTCTTCGCCGCTCAGGCGCACCGGGTAGCCGCTGGCCACCAGCGAGGCAAAAGCCATGTGTTCGCCCATGCCCCAGTCGACGGGGATTTCCCCGCGGCCCATGGCCGCCCGGTCGGCATAGACTTTCTTGACCAGCTGATGGGGTGTGACGGTGTCGGGCAGCGTGGTCAGCTTGGCCGCCAGTCGTTTCCATTCGGCCATGGGAATGGCCGTGTCGCCGGCGTCGGTCCACTTCTTGCCCAGGAAGGGCATCCAATCCACCGCGTATTTGCTCTTGAAATTGGTGAGCACCGGGTCAAAGGTGTTCTTGCCGGCATCAAGCGCGGCGCGCGTGGCCTTGACCATGTCGTCACCCAGGGTCTCGCCAAGGCCCTGCGCCGCCAGCTTGTCGGCGTAGAGCTTGCGGGTGCCGGGATGCTGAGCAATCTTCTTGTACATCAGCGGCTGCGTCAGCGCCGGGGTGTCCTGCTCGTTGTGGCCGAGCTTGCGGAAGCAGATGATGTCCACCACCACGTCCTTGTGGAATTCCATGCGGTATTCCAGCGCCAGCTGGGTGGCCAGCACCACGGCCTCGGGGTCGTCGCCATTCACGTGCAGCACGGGCGCCTCGATCATCTTGACCACGTCCGAGCAATACAGCGTGGAGCGGCTGTCGCGCGGATCGCTGGTGGTGAAGCCGATCTGGTTGTTGATGACGATGTGCACCGTGCCGCCGGTGAAATACCCCCGCGTCTCGGCCAGCGCCAGCGTTTCCATCACGACACCCTGGCCGGCGAACGCGGCGTCGCCGTGCACCAGCACCGGCAGCACCTGGGCACCCTTGGCATCGGCACGGCGGTCCATGCGGGCGCGCACCGAGCCCTCGACCACCGGGTTGACGATTTCCAGGTGCGAAGGATTGAACGCCAGCGTCAGGTGCACCGGCCCGCCGGGGGTGGACACGTCCGAACTGAAGCCCTGGTGGTATTTGACGTCGCCGCTGGGCAGGTCTTCGGGCGCAGTGTGTTCGAACTCGGCGAACAAACCCGCGGGCAATTTACCCAGCGAATTGACCAGCACGTTCAGGCGGCCGCGATGCGCCATGCCGATGACAATTTCCTGCAGGCCAACCGTGCCACCGTCCTGGATCAGCGTGTCCATCGCGGCGATGAAACTCTCGCCGCCTTCGAGGGAAAAGCGCTTTTGCCCCACATACTTGGTGTGCAGGAACCGCTCCAGGCCCTCGGCGGCCGTCAGACGATCAAGAATGTGTTTCTTCTTTTCGGCGCTGAAATTGGGTTTGCTGCGAATGCTTTCGAGCTTTTGCTGCCACCAGCGCTTTTGCGTCTGGTCGGTGATGTACATGTATTCGGCGCCGATGGTGCCGCAATATGTTTCGCGCAGCGCGTTCATGAGCTCGCGCAGGCTCATGGTTTCCTTGCCGAAGAAGGTGTTGCTGGTGTTGAACACGGCTTCCTGGTCGGCATCGGTGAAGCCGTAAAACGACAGCTCCAACTCGGGGATGTGGTCACGCTCGGTGCGTTTGAGCGGGTCGAGGTCGGCCCAGCGCGCGCCCACGTTGCGGTAGGTGGCGATCAGTTGCTGGACGGAGGTGCGCTTGCGCCCCATCTCGGTGTCGGCGCCGGCCACCATGACCACGCGCTGCGGCCCTTTCTTGGCGCGCTCGGCAAACGCGTTGATCACCGGCTGGTGGGGAATGTCCTTGGCCTCGGTGCCGTCCACGGCGGGCACGTTCTGGAGCGCGTCAAAGTATTCGCGCCAGGTGTCGGGCACGCTGCCGGGGTTGCTGAGGTAGTTTTCGTACATCTCTTCGACATAGGGCGCGTTGCCCCCGAAGAGATAGGTGTTGTTCCGGTACGCGCCGTACACGGACGATGAATCGCTCATATCTCGCTGTCCTCCGTCTCCCTTGGGGAAACATTAGCTGGTTACAAAACCTTCCGCGACACGGCTGAACCGGATGGCGGATGCGACTGTGGCTGGGAAGGGCCTCGGTACTATCGCGATTGTGCCACCAAACCGGTACCCGGATATACGGCCCGGTGGCGCCGCTGCTCAACCCGCCATCAGATCCTTGATCTGCTGCAGGGCCGTGGGGTCTTCGATGGTGGTCAGGTCGCCCGCATCGCGGCCCTCGCACACGGCCTGGATGGCACGGCGCAGCAGCTTGCCGCTGCGGGTCTTGGGCAGCGCGGTCACAAAACGCACGCGCGACGGCCGGGCCACCGCGCCCAACTGGCCGTCCACCTGTTTCATGATCTCGCCTTCGAGCTTGAGCGCACCGGCCGCGTCGGCCACCGCCGCCGCGTTCTTGGGCACCACAAAGGCCATGGCCACCTGGCCCTTGAGCGCATCGGCGACGCCCACCACGGCCACCTCCGCCACGTTGGGGTGGCTGGAAATGCTTTCTTCGATCTCACGCGTGCCCAGGCGGTGGCCGGCCACGTTGATCACGTCGTCGGTGCGGCCCAGGATGAAGAAATAGCCGTCCTTGTCGCGCACGCCCCAGTCGAAGGTGCTGTAGACCAGCCGGCCGGGGATGCTCTTCCAGTAGGTGTTGACAAAACGCGCGTCGTCGCGCCACACGGTCTGCATGAAGCCGGGGGGCATCGGCCCTTCGATGGCCACCACGCCCTTCTGGTCGGGGCCGTGGAGTTCGTCGCCGGTGTTCTCGTCGATCAGCTTGACGTCGTAGCCGTACATCGGCACACCCGGGCTGCCGAACTTGCTGGGCGCCTTTTCAACGCCATTGGCAATGGTCAGGATGGGCCAGCCGCTTTCGGTCTGCCAGTAGTTGTCGATGATGGGCACGCCCAGGCTCTCGCTGATCCATTGCGCCGTGGGTTCGTCCAGCGGCTCGCCCGCCAGGAACAGCGCGCGCAGGCTGGAGAGGTCGTACTTCTTGAGGAAGGCCGGGTCCTGTTTCTTCAGCACACGCACCGCGGTGGGCGCGCTGAACATCACCGAGACCTTGTACTTTTCCACCAGGCTCCACCAGACGCCGGCGTCGGGCCGCGTGGGCAGGCCCTCGTACATGATGGTGGCCATGCCCGCGATCAGCGGCCCATAGATGATGTAACTGTGGCCCACGACCCAGCCGATGTCGCTGGTGCTGAAATACGTTTCGCCCGCGTTGCCGCAGAAGATGTGCTTCATGCTGGCCGCCAGCGCCACCGCGTAGCCGCCCGTGTCGCGCTGCACGCCCTTGGGTTTGCCGGTGGTGCCGCTGGTGTAGAGCGTGTAGCTCGGGTGGGTGGCGTCCACCCATTCGCATTCCACCGTGGAATTCAGGTGTTTTTGGCGCAAAGCCCCCCACAGCTGGTCGCGTCCAGCTACTATTTTCATAGTTGCAAGCTTGCGGTCCACCAGCAGCACGGCCGTCGGCTTGTGAGCCGCCAGATCGATGGCGGCGTCCAGCAGCGGCTTGTATTCAACCACCTTGCCCGAACGCGAGCCCGCGTCGGCGCTGACGATGACCTTGGGCGTGGCGTCGTCGATGCGGCTGGCCAGGCTCACACTGGCAAACCCGCCGAACACCACCGAATGCAGCGCCCCGATGCGGGTGCACGCCAGCATGGCAAACGCGGCCTCGGCGATCATGGGCATGTAAATCAGCACGCGGTCGCCCTTTTGCACCCCCAGGTCCTTGAGCGCGGCGGCCATGCGCTGCACCTCGGCGTGCAACTGGCGGAAGGAGTAGGTGGTTTCCTCGTTCGTCTCGGTCGACACGAAGATCAGCGCGGCCTGGTCGGCACGGTCTTTCAGATGCCGATCCACCGCGTTGTGGCACAGGTTGGTGGTGCCGCCCACGAACCAGCGCGCAAACGGCGGGTTGCTGTAGTCCAGCACCTGCGTGGGCGGCGTTTTCCAGTCGATCAGGCGGGCCTGCTCGGACCAGAAACCCTCGCGATCTTCAAGGGAGCGGCGGTGAAAGTCTGAAAAGCCGGTCATGGGTGTCTCCTGGGTCGTGTGTGGGCTTGAAAACCGGGTTTGGCGCAGGCTGCGCAGGGGCCGCCACCAAACTGAATTCATAATTATGAGCAATCGGCTTGCAACATGCTGACACGTCGGCTCCGCCCCCGTGGTTCAAGCGCCTCCGCCATCGGCCGATATCCAGGGGAGAGCCCCGCCACCCGCCCCGAACCACCCATGCTGTTCCCACACGAATTTCTCGCCCGCCTCAAGGAAGACCCCGTGGAGGGTTGCCTGCAGGTCTGCGCGACCACGCTGGGACGCCTCTCGACCGACACCGACCACTGGACGCCCACCGACCACCACATGTTGTGCGAGGCCTACGCCATCGTGAGCATCCTGGTGGAAGCCGGACTGCTCCCGCTGAAGCTGCCCAGCCCCGAGGTGCGAGGTCGCACGGCGGACGATTGCAGCGCCCTCAACCATTACCTGACCCAGGCCCAGCGCCTGGGCCGCGAGCTCCAGACCCGGCACAAGTTGGACGCCCTCAAAACCGAACTGCGTGCGGCCATGGCCTTGCGCGATGATTACCGTTTCACCCCCACCGACCTCAAGCGCCTGCGCGATCTGGCGTTCTTGCTGCACGGCGCATTGAGCGCCCCCCAAGGCATAGCCGAGCCACTTCGAAAACAGCTTCGCGAACAGCTCGAATCGCTGGCGGCCGACCTGAGGCCCGCCATGCCTCATCTGCACAGGTTCTGGCAACTGCTGGGCGACGCCCGCATGTTGCGCTCGCTCGACGACGCGAACCTGCCGCAGTTGCTGGGCTGGCTGGGCGAAATGAGCGACATCGTCTGGCATGCGCAGGCCCGGGCCCAGGGCCTGCCCTCCGTGGGCCATGCGCCGGCCGTCGATTTCATGC
>JBGSNW010000245.1:0-2621 GCA_041739435.1 Burkholderiaceae bacterium | reverse complement strand
CCCGCAAGCCCGGCGCCGGTGCAACAGGCGCCCGACACCGTGGGCATTTCCATGCCGCCGGTGATGGCAGGGAAGAAGTGCAGCGAATGCGGCGCCCATGCGGTCATCCGCAAGGACGGCTGCGACTATTGCACCCAGTGTGGCCATCTCGGGACGTGTGGATGAACGAGCGGCTGGCGATCCTGCCGCCTGGCGTGACGGATAAAACGTCGGCGACTCCACCCCATGGGCCCGACCGGCACTGGCGTGTTCGCCACCTGTTGCTGGCCCCCCACCGGCTGAGCTTCTTCCTGGCCATGGTGGTGCTGTTGAGCGCGGGGGGCTGGTGGGCACTCGTGCAGTTCAGCCGCGTCAACGCCATGTGGGCGCTGCCTTATGCGATGTCGCCCTCGCTGGTGCACGCGGCGGTCATGACCTTCGGCTTCATTCCGCTGTTTTTCTCGGGCTTCCTTTTCACGGCCGGGCCCAAGTGGCTGGGGGTGCAGGCGCTGGCGGCGCGGCAACTCCAGGTGCCGCTGCTGCTGCAGGCCGCCGGGTGGTTGCTGTGGATGGCGGGAGGGCATCTGGCGGCGCCACTGGCTGTGGCCGGGGTGCTGATGGCGTGGGTGGGGCTGTCGTGGGTGACGTGGCGGTTCTGGCGACTCATCCGGCTCAGTGACGCCGAAGACCGGTTGCATGCGCTCACCATCGGCACCGCGTGTCTTGTGGGTTGCCTGAGTCTGGCCGGACTGGTGGCAGGGCTGCTGCTGGAGGCGCCGGCCGTGGCGCGTGCCAGCGTGCTCACGGGGTTGTGGGGTTTTGTGGTGGTGGTCTACGTGACCGTCGCGCACCGCATGATTCCTTTCTTCACCTCAAGCGCCATGCCCTTCGTGGCCGCCTGGCGACCGTTCTGGGTGTTGTGGCTGATGCTGGGGGCCGTGGCCATGGAGGTGCTGGCGGTCTGGGTCGAACTGGACGGACCGCTTCAGGGCTCTGCAGCGACGGTGTGGATGCTGGTGCGCGGCTTTGCCGAACTGGCCGCGGGCGTGGTCTTGTTGTGGCTCGCCTGGACCTGGGGGCTGGTGCAGAGCCTGCGCAATCGCCTGCTGGCCATGTTGCACATAGGTTTTGTCTGGCTTGGCCTGGCTTTCGTGCTGGGCGGTGGGGCGCAATGGCTGGGCCTGTGGGCCGGTGTGCCCGTGCTGGCGCTGGGTTCGCTGCATGCGCTCACCATGGGATGCCTGGCATCGCTGATGTTCGCCATGGTCACGCGGGTGTCGTGTGGGCACAGCGGGCGGGCGCTGGTGGCCGATGGCATCGCCTGGACCCTGTTCTGGCTGCTGCAGGGGGCTGCGGTGCTGCGCATCACCGCTGCGGCGTTGCCGTCGCATGCGAGCGTGTTGCTGCTGTTGACGGCCTTGTTGTGGAGTGGACTCCTGGCGGTGTGGGCCGTGCGCCTGGGGAGCTGGTATGGACGCCTGCGTGCCGATGGCCGGCCGGGATAGGCAGGAGCGATTGGGTGTGAAGAATTTTTCGTCAGATCCAACCCGAGCGGACGGACTGGCCACGGGTGATGCATCCCCGGCCGGTGACGAACTGGTCACCCTGGCGGCGACGCTGATGCAGTCACGCCAGACCATTCTGCCCAAACACCTGATGGCGCCCGGGCCGGACGATGCGCAACTGGCCCTGCTGCTTCAGGCCGCGGCCAGCGCCCCCGATCACGGGCGGCTTTTGCCCTGGCGTTTTGTGGTGGTGCCGCCGTCGGCGCGCGCGCGGCTGGCCGAAGTGTTTGGTGCCGCGCTGATCGAGCGCGATCCGTCTGCCACCGCGGCGCAGGTGAACCAGGCGTGCGAAAAAGCCCATCGGGCGCCACTGTTGATGCTGGCGGTGGTTGATGGGCAACGGGGCGACCCGGCCATCGACCTGCACGAGCGCACGGTGTCGGCAGGCTGCGCCGTCCAGAACATGCTGCTCATGGCCACGGCGCTCGGCTTTGGCTCGGCGCTGACCAGCGGCAAGGCGCTCCGCGCGGCCGGTCTGCGTGCGCTGTTCGGGTTGAACGCAGCCGAAATTGCACTGTGTTTCATCAGCGTGGGCCGTGTGCGCACACGCAAACCGGGCCGCCTGCGGCCGGTCCCATCCGATTTTGTGTCTTGTCTGCCCGATGCAGATGTCTCGCCGTGAAAGGCCGTTCATGCAAATTTCAAGTTTTCACGATCTGTTGTTGGCCGCCCGCGCCCAACCCGAACCGCAGCGGCTGCTGTTCGTGTTTTCCGGTATCGAACTGCCCGACGATGCCACCCCGGCACAGCGCGCCGGTTTTGAAGCGGGGGAGGGTGGCGCCATCGTGCCGTTGATGTGCGTCGACAAGGCCCTGGCGGAACTGACGAGCTTCAGCGCGCTGGTGGAAGAGTCCAGCCCGCTTGGGCAGGACTGGCACATGGTTCTTGTGGCAGCGCTGGCCGGACGCGCGGGGCAGGCCCCCAGCAGCGCCGACGCCGAGGCGCCCCTGCAACGGATGGTGGAGACCATCCGGCGCGGTGAGCTCGCGTCGTTCATCCCGTTTGACCGCGACGGGGTGCCGTTGCGGTTGGGCTGACATGCAGGCCGGTCGCGAGGCGGCGCCGGTGGCGTCCTTC
>JBGSNW010000235.1:0-5817 GCA_041739435.1 Burkholderiaceae bacterium | reverse complement strand
GCGCGGTTTTTATTGGCGCGGGGGTTTGGTGCCGAAGTGGTGCGCCGCGTGGTGCGCGGGACGGACGACGCCGCCGCCGGATGACGGGCGGCGTGCCCGCGGATTCAAGATCAAAACAGCTGAAACGTCCCGTGTAAAGGTTGTTTTCAGCGACCCGTATTGAATCGATCGGAGCTGCGGCTACAGACCCAGCATCAGCCGCAGGTTTTGCACCGCGGCGCCGCTGGCGCCCTTGCCCAGGTTGTCGTATTTGGCAATCAGCACGGCCTGGCCCAGGCTGTCGTTGCCGAACACGCTGAGCTCCAGCCGGTTGCTGCCGTTGAGCGCCGTCGGCTCCACCCGGCCGCCCGCGTTGGCGGCCACCACCTGCACCCACTCGCTGCCCATGTAATGCGCGCGCAGGGCGTCTTCGAGCTGCGCGGCGGTCTTGACGCCGTTGAGCAGGTCAAAGTGCAGGCTGATCTGGTCGATCATGCCGCTGTGAAAGTTGCTCACCGCCGGCACAAAGATCGGGCGGCGGCTGAGGCCCGAGTACTGGTGCAGCTCGGGCACGTGTTTGTGCGTCAGGCCCAGGCCATAAATTTCCAGCGGCGGCGCGGTGTGGGCCACCTCGTAGGCCTCGATGAGCTGGCGCCCGCCACCCGAATAACCCGAAAAGCCTTGCATCACCACCGGGTAGTCGCGCGGCAGCAGCCCGGCATTGACCAGCGGACGCAGCAGGGCGATGCCGCCGGTGGGATAACAGCCGGGGTTGGACACAAAACGGGCGTTTCGCACCGCCAGGGCCTGCTCGGGCGACAGTTCGGGGAAGCCATAGACCCAGCCCGGCGCCGTGCGGTGGGCGCTGGAGGCATCCACGATTTTCAAGGGTTTTTGGCCATCAGCCCCCGTCAAATCTTGATAGTTTGCTACTGAGTCAATAGCATCCGCATCGTGCAGGCACAACACCACCAGGTCGGCCTGGGCGGCCAGCGCACGTTTGGCGGCGCGGTCCTTGCGCAGTGCCGGGGCGATGCTCAGCAGTTCCACCTGGGGCAGCTGGAGCAGCCGCTCGCGGATCTGGAGGCCGGTGGTGCCCGCCTCGCCGTCGATGAAAACCTTGGCCATGTCAGTTGGTCGCAATCAAGAAGGTGGAAAATGCGCGGGCTGCAGGCTCCGGGGTGAACCGACAGACGCACCGAGTTTGTGCGTTGCACCATGATACAGTTCTCCGCGGCAAATTGCAGGCCCGCCCCGCATCGGGCGGGGCACGCTTTTCACAACGTCTCTCGGAAGCAACTCTATGAAAATCCACGAGTACCAAGGCAAGGAGATCTTGCGCCATTTCGGAGTCCCGGTGCCACGCGGCATCCCGGCCTTCACTGTGCAGGAGGCGGTGGAAGCCGCCCAGAAACTCGGCGGCCCGGTCTGGGTGGTCAAGGCGCAAATCCATGCGGGTGGCCGCGGCAAGGGCGGCGGGGTGAAGGTGGCCAAAACGATCGAGGACGTCAAGGCGCGGGCCACCGACATCCTGGGCATGCAGCTCAAGACCCACCAGACCGGCCCCGAGGGTCAGAAGGTGCGCCGCCTCTACATTGAAGATGGCGCCGACATCCAGAAAGAGTATTACCTGTCGGTCGTCACCGACCGCAGCACCCAGAAAGTGGCCTTCATCGCTTCCAGCGAAGGCGGCATGGACATTGAGGAAGTGGCGCACAACACCCCCGAGAAAATCGTCAAGGTGTTCGTGGACCCGCTGGTGGGCGTGACCCAGGCGCAGGGTGAAGAGCTGGCGCGCGGCGTGGGCATGCCGGCCGATTCGCAGGCCCAGTTCATCGACGTGTGCCGCAAGGTCTACAAGTGCTACATGGACACCGACGCCTCGCTGGTCGAAATCAACCCCCTGAACCGCGACGGCAAGGGCAACATCATCGCCCTGGACGCCAAGTTCAATTTCGATTCCAACGCCCTGTTCCGCCATCCCGAACTCGTGGCCCTGCGCGACCTCGACGAAGAAGACCCGGCCGAGGTGGAAGCCAGCAAGTTCGACCTGGCCTACATCAGCCTGGACGGCAACATCGGCTGCCTGGTCAACGGCGCGGGCCTGGCCATGGCCACCATGGACACCATCAAGCTGTTCGGTGGCGAGCCGGCCAACTTCCTGGACGTGGGCGGCGGCGCCACCCCCGAGAAGGTCACCGAGGCCTTCAAGATCATGCTCAAGAACAAGAACGTCCAGGCCATCCTGGTCAACATCTTCGGCGGCATCATGAAGTGCGACACCATCGCCACCGGCGTGATCGCCGCCTGCAAGGCCGTGAACCTGCAAGTGCCGCTGGTGGTGCGCATGAAGGGCACCAACGAGGTCGAGGGCAAGAAGCTGCTCGCCGAATCCGGCCTGCCCATCATCAGCGCCGACACCATGGCCGACGCCGCGCAAAAAGTCGTTGCCGCAGTCCAGGCTTAAGGATCCATCATGAGCATCTACATCAACAAAGACACCAAGGTCATCACCCAGGGCATCACCGGCAAGACCGGGCAATTCCACACCGAAAAGTGCCAGGAATACGCCAACGGCAAAAATGCATTCGTGGCGGGCGTGAACCCCAAGAAGGCCGGCGAGTCGATCTTCAACATCCCGATCTTCGCCTCCGTCAAGGAAGCCGCCAGCACCACCGGCGCCACCGTGTCGGTGATCTACGTGCCGCCCGCGGGGGCCGCCGCCGCCATCTGGGAAGCCGTCGAGGCCGACCTGGACCTGGCGATCTGCATCACCGAAGGCATCCCCGTGCGCGACATGCTTGAAGTGCGCAACAAAATGAAGGCCAAGGAAGCCGCCGGCGGCAAGAAGACGCTGCTGCTGGGCCCCAACTGCCCAGGCCTGATCACGCCCGACGAAATCAAGATCGGCATCATGCCCGGCCACATCCACCGCAAGGGCCGCATCGGCGTGGTTTCGCGCTCGGGCACGCTGACCTATGAAGCCGTGGCACAGCTCACCGAAATTGGCCTGGGCCAGTCCAGCGCGGTCGGCATCGGCGGCGACCCGATCAACGGCCTCAAGCACATCGACGTGATGAAGGCCTTCAACGACGACCCCGACACCGACGCCGTCATCATGATCGGCGAAATCGGCGGCCCCGACGAGGCCGATGCCGCCCGCTGGTGCAAGGACCACATGAAAAAGCCCGTGGTCGGCTTCATCGCCGGCGTGACCGCCCCTCCGGGCAAACGCATGGGCCACGCCGGTGCGCTGATCTCGGGCGGGGCCGACACGGCCGAGGCCAAGCTCGCCATCATGGACGCCTGCGGCTTCACCGTGACGCGCAATTTCTCCGAACTGGCCAAGCTGCTCAAGGCCCGGCTGTAAGCAAAACCACGCACGCGCCGCGTGCGACCGGTTGCTAAACTGGCGACCCCTTGCGAGGCGCTCCGAGGAATCGGAGCGCCTTTTGCATTGTTCCGGGGCTTTTCCGGTTTTGACAATCTTGACAACCGTCAAGAGCGTTTTGCCGGAAACAGCGGACGATGCGCAGCGCGATCACCTCACTCCTCCCGGGTGCTTCGTCAAATACAACACATTACAAACGCTGGAGATTGTGGATGGACATGCTGCAGAACGCCGATTTCTGGATCGGCCTGGTCAAGATCATCTGGATCAACATCATCCTGTCGGGTGACAACGCGGTGGTGATCGCGCTGGCTGCGCGGGCACTGCCACCGCATCAGCAGAAAAAAGCCATCTTCTGGGGCTCAGCCGCCGCCGTGGTGATGCGGATCGCGCTGACCGTGGTGGCCGTCAAGCTGCTGGCGCTGTCGTACCTCCAGATCGTGGGGGGCCTGCTGCTGCTGTGGATCGGCACACAATTGCTCGGCGATGAAGACGACGGCGACGGCGACGGCGACGGCAGTGGCAACGGCAATCTGATGACCGCCATCCGCACCATCCTGATCGCCGACCTCGTGATGAGCCTGGACAACGTGATCGCCGTGGCCGCCGCCGCCAGGGGCTCCACCACGCTGCTCATCGTGGGCCTGGCCATCAGCATCCCGCTGGTGATTTTCGGCAGCACGCTGATGATCAGGCTCATGGAGCGTTTCCCCATCATCATCACGCTGGGTGCGGCCCTCATCGGCTGGGTGGGTGGCGAGACCATTCTGGGCGACGTGGTGTTCCGGGACTTCGTGGCCGCCAACCCGTGGGCTCACTACGCCGCGGCAGCGGCGGGCGCGGCGCTGGTGGTGGCGCTGGGCAAATGGCTGCAACAACGCGGCCACAAAACATCGCCCGCCGGATGACTTTGCCCTTGCTCGTGCCAAAATGGCGAAAACGGGGATGGATTCGCGGGCACGATGATTTACGACTTCTGCACACACACGGACCCTGGCCGGACACGGGAAAACAACGAAGATTCCGTCACCTTTGACGCGGTAACGCGGCTTGGTGTGCTTGCCGACGGCATGGGCGGCTACAACGCCGGTGAAGTGGCCAGTGGCATGGCCACCACCTACATCCGGGCCGAACTCGGTCGCTGGCTGACCGAAGCCGGACACGTGGCCAGTCAGCGGGAATTCCGCCGCGCGCTCGAAATCTGCGTGGACAACGCCAATCGGGCCATCTTCAACGCCGCCAACTCCAACGCGCAATACAGCGGCATGGGCACCACGCTGGTGGTGGGTGTCTTTCTGGACGACCGCGTGTTGCTGGGCCACATCGGCGACTCGCGTGCCTACCGTCTGCGGGGTGGGCAATTCGAGCAGATCACCAAGGACCATTCCCTGCTGCAGGAGCAGCTGGACGCCGACCTCATCACCCCGGAGCAGGCCGCCACCGCGCTGCACAAGAACCTCGTCACCCGTGCGCTCGGGGTCGAAGACAGCGTCATGCTCGATGTCAACGAATATCCGGTCCAGCCGGGTGACCTGTACCTGATGTGCTCTGATGGCCTGTCCGACATGATCGACGACGAAGCCATTGCCCAGGTACTCGACAGCGACACCAGCCTGCCCCAAAAGGCAATTCAGTTGATCGAACGTGCCAATATGGCTGGCGGGCGCGATAATATTTCAGTTCTGCTGGCACAGGCCGGGGACAGCCCCGCACGGCGGGGGCTGATTTCCCGCTGGTTGGGGAAATAGCCATTTTGATTTTTGTTGAAAAAAACTCGTGAAAAACAGGAGCCGGCCATGCCGAAAATGATCGTGTCGATCGATGGAGTCGTCATCAAGGAAGTGCAGTTGTCCAAAGACCGCACGACCGTGGGGCGGCGCCCGTACAACGACATCGTGATCGACAACCTCGCCGTCAGCGGGGAGCATGCCGTGCTGCAGATGTCCGGAAAAGACGTCTACCTCGAAGACCTCAACAGCACCAACGGCTCGTACATCAACGGCAAAGCCGTCAAAAAACAGTTGCTTCAAAACAACGACACGGTGGAAATCGGCAAATACAAAATCAAGTTCGTTGCCGACAACGTGGGTGGCGCCGAACGCGGCCCGGCCAGCGCCTTCGGTGCGGTGGATTCCGGCACGGCGCCGGTGCCGGGGGCGGGCAGTGCCAACGGCGCGTCCATCAAGGTGCTTTCGGGCGCCGCCACCGGGCGCGAAGTGGCCCTGGTCAAAGTGGTCACCACCATTGGCAAGCCTGGCGTCGCCGTGGCCGCCATCACCCGCCGCCCCCAGGGTTTTGTGGTGGCGCACGTGGAAGGCGCGGACAAACCCACCCTCAACGGCGACCCCATCTCGTCCGAGCCGGTCATGCTGCGCAACGGCGACGTGATCGAGCTGGCGGGCACGCAGATGCAGTTCATCCAGGCCTGACGAGGCCACCGCTTTCGC
>JBGSNW010000219.1:0-1565 GCA_041739435.1 Burkholderiaceae bacterium | reverse complement strand
CGCATCCAGTCGCTACGCGCGGCCGGCGCAGAAGTTGCCGCCGCGCCGGGCCGCCCCAAGCAAGGCACGGCCCCCTCGGGGGGCAGCGCAGCACACGCAGTGGCAAGCGTGGGGGCAAAATTTCGAGATTTCGCCGTGCTGTACCGCGCCAACCACCAGGCCCGGGTGCTGGAGAAGGCACTGCGCAAGGCGCAGATTCCCTACAAGGTGTCGGGCGGACAGAGCTTTTTTGACCGCGCCGAAATCCGCGACCTGTGCGCGTGGTTCCGCCTGTGGGTCAACAACGACGACGATCCGGCGTTTTTGCGTGCCATCACCGCGCCGAAGCGCGGCATCGGCCACACCACGCTGCAGGCGCTGGGCACGTTCGCCGGGCAGTACAAGGTGAGCCTGTTCGAGGCGCTGTTCTCCAGCAGCCTGGGCAGCGTGTTGTCGGCCCGCGCGGTGGGCAGCCTGCACGAGTTTGGCCGCTACGTGAACGACCTGGAATTCCGCGCCCGCCACACCGTCGGCGCCGAGGACGCACGCGCCTTCCTGGCCGACTGGCTCAAGGACATCGGCTACGAAAAATCGCTTTACGATGGCGAGGACAACGAGAAAGTGGCCGCCTCGCGCTGGACCAACGTGATGGAGTTCTGCGACTGGATGGCACAGCGCTGCGGCGGGCAGATCGACGACACGGCCGGCGTCACGACCACCGCCGAGCCCAAGAACCTGCTGGAGGTGGCGCAGACGATTGCGCTGCTCTCGACCATCAGCGAACGCGAAAAAGACCAGAACGTCGTCACCCTGTCCACCCTGCACGCCGCCAAGGGCCTGGAGTGGCCCCACGTGATCCTGGCCGGGGTGACCGAGGGCATGCTGCCGTTCAAGCTGGGCGAGGACGAGCAGTTCTCCGGCAAGGCCGACGGCCAGGGCAGCGAATCAGGGCGGGGCCACGCCCCGATGAGCGAAAGCATTCTGCAGCGCCTGCAGGAAGAACGCCGCCTGATGTATGTAGGCATCACCCGCGCCCAGCGCACGCTGGCCGTGAGCTGGACCAAAAAGCGCAAGAAGGGCCGCGACATGATCGCCGCGCAGCCCAGCCGCTTCATAGCCGAGATGGCACTGGACAAAACCACCGTTCGCGAAGACCCGCGCGAGAAGCTGCGCGCCCTGCGCGCCGAGTTCGCCCGCAAGGCACAAGACAGCGCCGACGCCGCTGCGGCGGCGGCACGGCTGCCCTGAAGCCTTCTTTCAGGCTGTTAATTGCTATTTTTAATATAGCAAACTATTGCCATTTGACGGGGGCTGAGGCCCAATTTCATTCAAAAACATCCATTCACCCCCTTGCCGGGCCACCACCGCTGTGACCCCTGCGGCACCTTGGCCAGCGGCCCAGGACACGGCACACCCACACAACGATACGTTTGCAGGCGAAACCGCATGAGGCATCATGCGGCAAGGGAATCATTCACTCATGAAACTTTATCTCCGGTCGCGTTCTGTCCGCCGTTGTGCCGCCCCCGCTCTCCCGCGCGCCGTGAAGGCCGTGCTGCCCCTGCTGCTGGCGGACGCCGCGACGG
>JBGSNW010000177.1:0-4005 GCA_041739435.1 Burkholderiaceae bacterium | reverse complement strand
CCCGCCACAGGACTTGCTGCAGGCGGCGTCCCCGGTGGCGGTGGTGCTGGGACTGTCGCTGGCGGTGGGTGCTCTGCTGGCGCTGCTCATGCGCTCGGCCCTGCGGGTCATGAGCCCCACCAGCGAAAACACCTCCATGCTGTTGCTGGCGCTCATCGCGGCGGGCGCTGCGCTGGCCGCCCACCTTGGCGGCTCGGCACCACTGGCGGCATTGATCGGCGGCATGCTGCTCAAGCAGCTCAACCCCCGGCCCTGGGCCTGGCCACGGCAGCTCGGCACGGCGTCGTCCATCCTGACCATGCTGATGTTCGTGCTGGTCTCCATCATGGCCGCGCAGGCCGACTGGAGCACGCTGGTGGCCAGCCTCGTGCTGGCGCTGGTGGGCGCGCGGGCACTGGCCAAGGTGTTGGGCGTGGCACTGGGCAATGCGGGCAGCGGTGCCAGTTGGAAACAGGCCCTGTGGGTCGGCTGCGCCATGGCGCCGATGTCGGCCGTGGCGCTGTTGATCACCTCGCAGTTCGCGGCCGCGGCGCCCACGCTGGGCCGCGAAATCTCGGCCGTGGCGCTGCCGGCCATTCTGCTCATGGAAGTGCTCGGTGCCGTGATCGCATCGGTGGCCATTTACCGCGCGGGCGAGAGCTCCAAGCCCTGGGTCCCGGTGCCGCTGGCACCCCTGGCCCCCAATATCGGAGAAGCCCGTGACTGAGGCCCACGCCCCCATCACCCTGGAGCCGTTCCAGAAATCCGGCGCGCTGTCGCTGGGTGTCGAGCTGGAGCTGCAACTCGTCAACACCCACGACTACGACCTCGCCCCCTACGCCAGCGACATGCTGCGCCTCATGAAGAAGCACGAGCTGCCGGGCAGCGTGGTGCCCGAGATGACGTCGAGCATGATCGAGATCTCCACCGGTGTGTGCCAGTCTTCGTCGGAAGTGCTGGGGCAGCTCAGCCAGATCCGCGACGCGCTGGTGAAATGCGCGGACAAGCTCAACATCGCCGTGGTGGGCGGCGGCACGCATCCGTTCCAGCAATGGCATGAGCGGCGCATCTACGACAAACCACGGTTTCGCGAGCTGTCCGAGCTGTACGGTTATCTTTCCAAGCAGTTCACGATTTTTGGCCAGCACGTGCACGTGGGTTGCCCGGACGCCGACACCGCGCTGCTGCTGCTGCACCGCATGTCGCGCTACATCCCGCACTTCATCGCGCTGTCGGCGTCGTCGCCCTACGTGCAGGGGCAGGACACGGCTTTTGATTCGGCGCGACTGAACTCGGTGTTTGCCTTCCCGCTGTCGGGGCGCGCGCCGTTCGCGCTGACCTGGGACGATTTCACGGCCTTCTTCAACAAGATGACGCGCACCGGCGTGGTCAAGAGCATGAAGGATTTTTACTGGGACATCCGGCCCAAGCCCGAGTTCGGCACCATCGAGATCCGGGTGTTCGACACGCCACTCACGGTCGAGCGGGCCGCCGCGCTGGCGGGCTACGTGCAGGCGCTGGCGTCGTGGCTGATGGAGGAACACCCCTTCATGCCGCAGGAAGACGATTACCTGGTCTACACCTACAACCGGTTCCAGGCCTGCCGCTTCGGGCTGGACGCGGTGTACGTGGACCCGGCCAGCGGCGAGCACATGCCCATGCGCGAGCACATTCTGCTGACGATGCACAAGATCCACGACCACGCCACCCGGCTCGGCGCGGGTGCCGCCGTGCAGCTGCTGCGCGCCGACGTCAATCGCAATCACAACGACGCCCGCTGGCTGCGCGAACTGCAAGGCCAGGAGCGACTGCTGGCCGAAGTGATCCGCCGCGCGGCCTGCTCGTTTCGCGGCCACGCCGGCTGACCCTCCCACCATCCCGCCACGCGGGGCAAGGGCACCGCGGCGCCGGTATCATCGGTTCACATTGTTCCGTCGTGGCATGAATGGCGCGGCGGCAGGTTCTGCACCTCATGGAATTTCTTCCCTCTTGGCCAATTCCGGTCAACACGCTGTTTTTCTTCGGGCTCCTGTTGTTCTGGGGCTCGCTGGGCGGCTTCGCGGCCCATCACTGGCGCTGGCTGCCCAGCATCACCGGCTTCATGCTGGTGGGTTTCATCGCCGGCCCCAATGTGCTGCACCTGGTCAGCCACGAAGCGCTGGCGGGTGCCCGCATCGTGATCGACGTGGCGCTGGGGCTGATCCTGTACCGGCTGGGCCTGTCGCTGGACGTCAAGACGCTGGCGCAAGACCGGTCACTGGTGGTGGTCTCGCTGGCCGAAAGCGCGCTGACATTCGCCGTGGTGTATTTCGTTCTGGGGCTGGTGGGCATCACGCGGCTGCCCGCTGCCATCATGGCCGCGCTGGCCATCTCGTCGTCGCCGGCCGTGCTGATTCATGTCTCTCACGAAATGGGCGCCGACGGCCCGGTCACCCGCCGGGCCAGTGCGCTGGTGGCCATGAACAACTTCATTGCGTTTGTCGTTTTTGCCGCGCTGCTGCCCCTGCAACACGCCATGGCCGATGCGCCACTGGCCACCATGCTGGGCCAGCCGCTTTACCAACTGGTGGGCTCGGCCGCGTTGGGTGCCGGTGTGGGCCTGGTGCTGCACCAAGCCGCGCGCAAGACCAAGGCAGCGCACCAGTACCAGCTGGCGCTGGTGGTGGGTGCCGTGACCATCACCCTGGGCGGCGCGCTCATGCTCAACCTGTCCACGCTGTTTGCCCCGCTGGTGCTGGGCCTGGTGGTGCGCAGCCTGGAGCGCGAGGAACTGGTGGCCAACCTGGAATTCGGCCCGGCCTTCGAACTGTTCTTCATCGTGCTTTTTGTGTACGCGGGCGCCAACCTGCACGTGGACGAGATGCTCAAGTACGCACCCGCGGCGCTGCTGTTTGTCGTCGCCCGTTCGGCGGCCAAATGGGCCGGCGTGGGCGTGGCCTCGCTGGCCACGGGTTCGCCGGCGCGCCAGGCGGCCACCACCGGGCTGTTGCTTATCCCGATGGCCGGTCTGGCCATCGGCCTGGTCAACACCACGGTGCAGTTGTTCCCGACCGATGGGGCCGTGGTCGCCTCGGTGGTGTTGGCGGCCGTGGCCATTCTGGAAACCATCGGCCCGCCGATTGCCACGCGCGCCCTGCTGTGGTCGGGCGACTCCCTGACCCCCAATGGCACCCCGACCCCCGGGCCGCCCGTCACCACTTCGGCTGCGCCCTCGCCCGACCTTCCGACCGAACAGCTTCACCCCTGAGGAGCCCCGCATGACACTTCGCATTGGCATCTCGGCCCGCCTGCTGCACGATCCGCCGCCCGGGCTGGGCCTGCCACAAAAACGCCTGCAGTTCCTGGAAAGCTCGATGGCGCACTGGGTCATGGGGCACCGCGCCATCGCGCTGATGGTGCCGTTCGTGGACGAGGAAAGCACGGCCCTGGTTGATCCGGCCCCCATGGCCGACATGGTGGACCTGCTGGACGGCCTGGTGCTGCAGGGCGGTGTCGACGTCTGCCCCGAAACCTACGGTGCCACCCCGATCCAGCACGAATGGCGCGGCGACCCGATCCGCGACCGCTACGAGCTGGCGCTGCTGCGCGGCTTCATCGAAGCCGGCAAACCCGTGCTGGGTGTGTGCCGCGGCGCACAGCTGCTGAACGTGTATTTCGGCGGCACGCTGGTGCAGGACATCCCCACCCTGTGGCCGGGGGCCCACTCGCACCAGCACCCCACACACTACGACCGCCTGATGCACACCGTCGAATTCGTGCCCGGTTCCCGCCTGGGCGCGCTGTACCCCAGCGCGCCGCGCCACATGGTGACCAGCATCCACCACCAGTGCGTGGACCGCCTGGGCAACGGCCTGGTGGTCGAGGCGCGCAGCCCCGAGGACGGCATCGTCGAAGCCATCCGGCACGACGGACCGGGGTTTGTGATGGGCGTGCAGTGGCACCCGGAGTTCCACCTCACACCTGGCGAAACGCTCAAGAACCTGCTCGACAGCGGGCCGATGATGCAGGCCTTCCTGGACGCCGCGC
>JBGSNW010000149.1:0-2089 GCA_041739435.1 Burkholderiaceae bacterium | reverse complement strand
TCACGAGACCCAGCGCCAGTGCGGCGTCGGCGTCGAGTGCCTTGCCGATGGCGCCGCGCGCGGCTTCCATCGGAGCCGCTTCTTCGTAGAAGCGGCGCTGCAGGCGCGACTGGTCGTTCACCATCGGCAGGAAGCCGAAGTTGAACTCGCTCAGTTGCAGCTTGGGGGCCTTGTCGGCGTCGTCCGGCAGGGCCAGCATGTAGGCGCGGTCGGCGCAGAAGGCCAGTTCGGCCAGCGTGCCGGCGAAGCAGGAACCCGATTCGATCAGCGCAAACAGGCTGCGCGAGGACACATCCAGGCGGGCGAAGGTGCGGCGCAGCGCGCCGATGGTTTCGCGCACGAACCAGTGGTCTTTGTGGGCCAGCATCAGGGAATCGTTGGCCAGCACGGCGGCGGCATCGCCTTCGGTCTTGAGCACCCAGGTGCCGATGTCGAGTTCGTTGGTGCGCAGGCACAGGATGGCGTCGTCGAGTTCGCGCGCCATCTGCAGCGGGTACCAGGCGGCGCCCGCGGCTTCGATGCCAGCCACGTCAGTCGGCTGCGCGCTGCTCGGTGCCTTCACGGTGATCGTGGCGTTGCGCCTGGCGCGGTCGATCGCCACGTTCACGTAGGTGTAGGCGATGCCGTCGGCGCTGTCGGTCCGTTCGACACGGGTCAGGCTCACGCCTTTTGCTCCGGCCGGGCGGTCGCTCTGCGCGGCCAGTTCCAGCGCACGCTCTTGCACACGGGCGGCAAATTGCGCGGGTTTGGCGATGTCGTCCACCAGGCGCCAATCCTTGGCTTTCTGGCCGCGCACGCCTTCGGCGCTGGTGCAAAACAGGTCGGCCAGGTCGTGGCGCACCTTTTTCTTGTCGGTGACACGCGTGAGGCCCCCGGTGCCGGGCAACACGCCCAGCAGCGGCACCTCGGGCAGGCTCACGGCGCTGCTGCGGTCGTCCACCAGGATGATTTCGTCGCAGGCCAGGGCCAGCTCGTAGCCGCCGCCGGCACAGGCGCCGTTGACGGCGGCCAGGAACTTGAGCCCGCTGTGGGCGGAAGAGTCTTCCAGGCCGTTGCGGGTTTCGTTGGTGAACTTGCAGAAGTTCACCTTCCAGGCGTGGCTGGAAACGCCCAGCATGAAGATGTTGGCGCCGGAGCAGAACACCTTTTCCCTGGCGCTGGTGACGATCACGGTGCGCACCTCGGGGTGCTCGAAACGGATGCGGTTGATGGCGTCGTTGAGTTCGATGTCCACGCCGAGGTCGTAGCTGTTGAGCTTGAGCTTGTAGCCGGGGCGAAGACCGCCGTTCTCGTCAAAGTCGGCCATCAACGTGGCCACTGGGCCTTCGAACTTGAGCTTCCAGTGGCGGTACTGGGCGGGATGGGTCTGGTAATCAACGCGGGCGGGAAGGTTCACGGCGGTCTCCAATCAAAAAGCAATTTGATGCATATCTCGGATGGGTCTAGATACGCATAATACTGCCTATTTTTGATCCAGTCAAGCAAAAGATGCATTTTTATGCATTATTTCAAACCGGCAACTCCAGCGCCTTGCGGACCAGTTCGCGCAGCGCCACAAACGTGCGGGGCACGGGCTCCTGGCTGGTGTCGAGCGTGAATTCCGCCTTGGAATAAAAGGCGGTGCGCCCGGCCAGAATGGACTTGAGGTCTTCCATGGCCTCGCGGCTGGCCGCCATGGGACGGGTGTCACCCTGCGCCAGCACGCGCTTCATGTGGTCCTCGGGCTCGGCCTTCAGCCACACGGTAGTGCAGTGGGCCAGCAGCACGTTGAAATTGGCCGGGTCCGAAACAATGCCGCCGGGCGTGGCGATGACGGCCTCGGGGTAGATCTGGATGGCCTCTTCGAGCGCGCGGCGCTCGTAGCGGCGGTAGGCGTTTTGCCCATACAGCGCCTGAATTTCGCTGATGCTGCAACCCGCGAACTTCTCCACCTCGCGGCTCAATTCGACAAACGGATAGCCCAGGTCTTCGGCCAGCATGGCGCCCAGGGTGCTTTTGCCCGCACCGCGCAGCCCGATCAGCGCCACGCGTTCACTTCGCTTGCGGGCGTGCCCCCCGGCCTGGGCGTTGGCGCCGCCCGTGCCCAGCA
>JBGSNW010000358.1:0-8389 GCA_041739435.1 Burkholderiaceae bacterium | reverse complement strand
CGCATGCCGGGCAGCACGGCGCGCAGCTCGACCAGGTAGATCGCCTCATCAGGCGTCGTGTCACCCCCAAAAACCAGCTCCAGCGGCTGCCCGGCAAGCGGTGGCGCCTGAAACAAGAGCTCAACAGCCACGACCGCATCACTCCAGCACAGCCGACACCAAGCGCGCGATTCCCCCCGCGAACATCGTGCGCTGCTCAACCACCACCTCGCCTGCCTCCGGCGGATCCTCCAGCGCGCGCACGTCCAGCGACGCCACCAACACCCCATCGCGGTTGAAAATCCGGCACCAAAGGGCCTCGCCAGTGCTGTTCACGATCCCATCGCCAGCGGCGGTCAGCGCCAGGCCACCTTCGATGATCGCGCCGCACGGGTTGGCCAACGGCATCGTCGCCATGGGCGCGCCGGCGTCCACGCCATCGGCCACACGCGCGATCGAATACAACGCGACGATGGCCACACCCGCGCCCGCCTCGATGAATGCCTTGGTGCCCGCCAGGCGCGCCAGACTGTGCTCTGCGGAAATGGTAATCACGGTATCAGCTCCGGCACCTGGTTGTCGGCGATGAGGGCGCGGTAATTGTGCAGATGGTCGTAAGTGATCACGGTGTAGACGCGGTCCATGCGCACGCCGGTAAATTCGAAGGCGCCGGTGGTCGCGCTCGACCAGGTTTCCGCGACCACGCGGCCATCGCGCTCGTCGTACAGTCGAACACGCCGGCGCAGCGGTGTGTTGGCCGGGTTGTTCTTTTCCAGCGTCGTGCCCGTGATCCGGCCCACGCCGCCGTCAAGCATGTCCATATGCTTCGTCAGCGGCAGGCGCCGCGTCTGGATCGCACCAACGCCCGTCCCGCCGATCAAAACCGGCTGCAGCTTCAAGTCGAAGCGCAGGCGTTCCACCTCTAGGGGCAGGAAAGCGGATGAGGAAAAGCCGCCACTCACGCCACCGCCATTCACGCCAGTAATGAACGGCCCTGGAGGCACGAAAGCATCGACGTAGCGCGCATAACCCACGGTCACGCGCAAGTCATCGATCCAGCCATTCCACAAATCGGCATTGTTTCTCCAGCCCCCGACCGTGAGCGCGTTGGCGTTGGCCGCCATCGCGCCGGAGTAGTTCACCTGGCCAATCTGCGCGCCGCCGCGAAAAAATCGCATCACACCCGCTCGGCGCGTAATTGCCCAATGCCGCATCACGCCGTTGGTCATCCCGGTGTAGGCGTTGGCCACTTGGCCCACTACGGCGCTGCCGAAAGCGATCAGAAGGCCGCGGCTGCTCAGCTCCACCACCCATCCGTCGGTCGCCGAGCCGTTGGTAGTGGTCGAAACAATGCCGCCAAAATTCGTGGTCACGGTCGACGCCGCGTAAAACTCAATCGTGAAATCGCTAGGCAGCGCCAGATCGGTGGCCAATCCGGCCACCCGCGCCGATCCGTTGAAGTAGCCAGAAGCGCCGCCATGCTGGCTCTTATCGGTCTTGATGACGGCGCCGCCAAACGGAGTGAGCGCGCGCGCTGCCTGAGAGTCATCGGTGAAGACGGTACTGCCGTCGCTGCCGTTGAAAGAAACCTGCAGGCCCACGCGCGAATAGTAGACGTCGTCACCTTGCTCGGTCAGGCCAGGCGCGAAGCCGTCCGGCGGCGCGAAGACAAAGGGCGCGCTACCAAAGTTGGCCGTCACCAGGCTACCACCAGAGTTATCGTCGCCAATCGCCGCGTGCCAGGCCTCCGTCACCGCGCCGAGCGCCAACGTGTTGACAAGGGCGTTATTGCGGTACACCTTGAGCACGCCAGCCGCCGCATTCGACAGGTCGAGCGCGAAGCCGAAGACGTCACCCGCATTGCCAGCCTGATAGGCGCGATGCACGCCCGACGTCTGAAAAACGTAAGTGCCAATCGGCCGTGAGCGCGGCCAGACACCGAAGTTAAGCGCATTGGCGCTGCCCACGGTGTTTAGTGTGAGTTCCCAATACCATCTCCCCGATCGCTTGCCGACGATAGACCTCACAACGGAATTTTGGAACGTGGTCGAGCTATAGGTTCGGTCCCCGTTGCTCAGAACCACATTCAGCGCTTTATCGTAGGGGTCCCATGTCGAGACAGCCTGGGCGGCTGACGCCACCGGCGCCTCTGTCAGGCCGTTCCCACCCGGCCACTTGATCGTGTCGGGCGTGGCCAGCGTCACCCAGTCGAAGCCGTTCGCGGAAGACTGAAGCGTAAAACGTGCGGGAAACTTATCCACAGATACCCCGCTGCCGATCACGCAATGGCTGATGTCCGTGGCCACGCCGAAGTCCCACACAATCGCAAACCCTGCCGCCCGGGCGACGGCAGCGGGCCAAGTCACGCTTGCCAGAGGCGAATCGTCCTTCAGGTTATCGACGGAGCCAGAGGTGGGAGCGTGCGTGCTGGTGATCGTCGCTGCCGCATCTGCCAGGGTTGCCGCTGAGTAAAGTCGCAGCTCACTCATTTCGAGGTCCCCCGCCGCCCGCGGCGCAAAGCCAACGGCGCGCCAGTAACGATGTGCTGGCACCTCTTACCTCCAATCGTCCTGCACGTCGAAAAAAAGCGCGCTTGCGTTTGAAAGGCCTGGCTGTCCGCTCTTTCCCACGTAAAAGCGCTTACCGGCCAAAGGCCCGGTGCCAGCCACTTCGTCGCCGATGTTGAAGGCGGCGGCAACAGCCTGCGGCGAGCCCATCACACCCGGCAGCGTCCCGCGCAGCCCACTCGCGTTATGCACCACCAGCGGACCAAGGATCAGGCCGTTGTCCGCAACATTTGGGTAGGGCCAGATGGAGCCATTGCTGCCGATGTAATCCGCGACAGTGATTCCAATGGAAAGCGCGTGAAAATGCTGTTGCGCGCTACCGATCGACGTCACGGCGCGCGCCATGTAGCACCCGTCATGCTGACGCGCTCGATCGTTGTAATAGAGGTCATCACCCGACGTCGACGGCACGCCGCCGAATCGGCTGCCCGCAAAATTACCGCGAATGATGCAGCCGTAAGGGTCCGCAGTGCGCGCCGAAAGAATGTCACCAAAGAAATAGCCAGCGTGGCCGTAGCTACTGTGGTGCTTCGGGAGCCAGTAGAAAAATCGATCATCGGCGATCAGCGTCCACTCCTTCGCGGTTGCGTCAGCGGTCTGAGACTTCGCCCAGTAGACGCCGTCACCGCTGAACTGCACGGCGGTCGGAAATCGCCCCTGGCCCGTGTCCACGTCGGACATTGATTCAAAGCCGGCCGCGCGGCATTCTTGCGCACTGGTGTCAACCAGGCGCAGCAGGCAGCCCGTAGCTTCGGGTGCGGTCGGCTTGTAGACGCGCTTGTTCACGCCGGTGAACGTCTTTGCCCAACCCGCAGGCGCAACCTTGTGCGTGATTGAGCCGGTGGCATTGCCGTCGGCGATGCCAGGCGCGGCGAACTGGATGGAGTTGGCCCCCATCAAAGTCACGCGCTTTTCCCCATTCAGCTCCACGGGCGTGGCGCCCGCCACCAGCACCACCGACCCCACCCTATACGGGTGCGTACCGGCGAAGGCCATGGTGGCCACGTTCGCGGCGACGCTCAGCGCAGCAGCGTTGCCCGCGCCGAACCCGTCAACCAGGCAGGCGTCAAAGATGGCCGCGACACTGCCCGCCACGCCATTGAGCACCGGCGCCCCGGTCATGCTGCTCGTGAAAATCTTGGTTTTCGTTCCCATATCGCTTTCCTTTAAGCCGGGTTGTCCACGTCGCCACGCACCAGCAACGTGAAAGAATCTGATTCGACGGTCTCAGGCCCCTGCTGAATGGTGCGCACCACCCAGATCGGGAACTGGGCACCCACGGTATTGAAGCGAAGCGCGTTGCCCGCAACCCAGCCCAAATTCCAGCCCGGCGCCTTCACCGTAAAGTAGGGCGTGCCAGTGGCGGGGTTGATCGGCGCGGTGTCTACACCCGTGGTACCGGTGCCAATCACGCCGACGTGCTCCCCCACGATGTTGAAGGCCGTATTGCCCGTGAACACCAACGCCCAGCGTTCCGTGATCGCACCCAGGTTCGTCACATCGATTGGGTTGGCCACATCGTTGTAAGAAGCCGGCGCGTTACTGCCACTCACCGAATTGGCCCAGACATTGGCCCAAGTCTGCTGGTCAAAAACAGCCTCCACACGCGCACGCAAGTCCCCGGCAATCAGAGCACTGCTCACAGCAGCGCCCACCGGGTAGTCATGCGTGATCTGCCGGGTGAAAGAAAGCGCGCCATTGATCTGCACATCGCTCACCTGCACAAGATCCTCAACCCGGTCCTCAATCGTCACCGGCTGCGCGTAGCCCGCCACGTCAGTGAACGTCGTCGTCCCGGCCTCCAGGTCGCTGGTGTAGCCCGTGTGAATCGCCACACCATCGGCGCCCACCACGCGCACACGGCTCAGGCGCACGCGAGCGTGGTCAACAGTCTGGCCGTTGGCAACCGCCGCCACCATCTTCTTGGTGTGCCCCAGCACCACAAAACCACCGGTGCGGTAAATTACCGCGCGCCCATCCTGCGGCAAGCGCACCGGGTCCAAGCCCAACACCCCGGCATCCAGCGGCAAAAAGGTAAACCCGACCGCGTTGTAGCGAATCGTGTTCGCAAACACCGGCATCGGCCGCCAGACCTTCCCATCGTCACGCACCGCCAGTGGGTCAAACCAGGGTGCCGCCTCATTGCCAGCGGCCACCACAAAAGCGCCAAACCGCGCCACCACCACACCCGTCTCATAGTCCGCCAACAGCGTCACATCGCCCGAACTCACCCGCCCATTCAAGTCCGCCACCACATTGATCTGCCCCCCATCGGCACGGGTGGCCAGCACCTGCAGCGAACCATTGCGCACCGGCGCCACCGGCACGCGAAACGTCACCTGGTCCACCAACGCCTGGTCCATGCTCGTCAACAGCGAATGCAACACACCCGCCTGCGCCGCCTGCGGCGTCCAGTTCGTGATCGCAACCTCACCCGTCGTGTAATTGATGGTTCCTGCGGGGCTCGCCACCCCCGTCACCGGGTCCAGATTCGTGAACAGCGAGCCATTGCGGTCGTAGTAAAGCTTCGCGCCCAGCGAAAACGCCAAACTGCCCGGCACAATCGTCTCGGCAAAGCCCGGCGTCACGTCCAGGCGCAGGCCCGTCGCCACGTGCGTCTGCCTGGCCGTGCTGCCCGCGTTCTGCGTGCGAAAACTCGCCTTCAGCTGCGCCCCGCCCACAACACCGAACAGCAGCGCGGCGTCAGGCGTGAACCCGCTGGCGGCGTACGTAACCTGTGACTCATTGAAAGATGCGGCTTGGGTTGCCATGAATAGATCGACTCCAGGTAAAAGGCCTACATTCAGGCCGCCGCAATCTGGGCGGGGAACCTGCTGCGAAACGTCTTGGTCCAGGTCGGCCGGTTGTACGACACCTGGATCTGCGCCAGATTGATCATTACAATGCCACTCGCATAGTTGATCGTCCCGCAAGCCGCGCCGCGATAGGTCAGCCCGCCAGTGCCGTCATCGCGCACGGAAATATTCGCCTGCTTCTGCTGCGTCATGAACGGCTCAGGCACCAGCACGTATTGAATGAACCCGGCAAAGTCAATGTCCACCGTGTTCGGCAGAATGTCCGTCGCACCCAGATCAACCTCCAGCACACCGGCCAACGGCTCAGGCACCGGCACCGTCAACGTCTCGGGCGGCCCGTAGCTGTAGTCAATCGTGTACTCCTGCCCCCCGGCCGGCAGCTTGCCCGACAGATGCAGCTCCACTTCCCCGGTCTGATAGCGCACCGTGCCGCCCGCGTCCCCCGTGAGATTGCCGTGCTGGTCATCCTGCGCCGCGCGCGCGGCCCCATCGTTCCAGGTGATGACAACCGTGCCTGGCGCAACACCCGCGTGCTCCAGCTGAACCTTGACCTTGGCCACCGGCGCCGCCAGGCCGCTGCGGTTGATGTAGGAGGCGCGCCCCCCCCAAGCGTAAATAATCGCACTCCCCACATCGGGCAGCGCGCCGGTCGTCATCGCCACCGTCCCCGTCGCATAGCTCACGGTGCCGCTGCCAAAACCGCTGTCGCTCCCTGAAAGGCGGCCCGCGCCATTGTCCTTGAGGTCAAACCATTTCCCGTTGCTGCGGTAGCTCACCACCATGCTCCCGGGCGTCGGCGCAGGCTCAATCGTCTTGATGTAGTTGAACGCGCGCGTCTCCTGCGTCACGGCCGTCACCGCCGTCTCAGCCAGGTTCAGCGGCACGCCCGCCGGGCGAAAAGTGATCGACTTGGCGCCGTTGTAGGTCGGCGCGGTCGGCGCAAAGCGAACCTCACCGCGCGCATAGTCCACCGTGCCAATCACCGTGGCACCATCGTAGAGCTGCCCACCGTCATCGCTCAGCGTCGCCGCAGCGCCAGCGGTAATCGACAGCGTGCCCGGCAAAATGCTATTGCCCACCAAAAGCACAGTCGTCGAATTAAAAGGCTTGGCCGTGGCGTAATTCACCGTGCCACTTGCGCTGTCCACCAGCGCCGCCCTCTGGCCCACGGCGCTGAAATCCACAATCGGAATCTCGGTCTGCGCGCTCGGCACCAGCTGCGTGAAGATCGAGTCAACCCGCGCGCTCACATCCCCAATGGCCACCGGCTCCGCCAACCGCGCAACTCCAAAATAGCTCGCCGCATCGGCCACCACCGTATCGCGCGTCATGGTGCCGGCCGGCCGCACCCGGTCAAAAAAGCGCGACGGCGGCGAGCCCTTGAAATCCGTGCGCAACGGGTCCGAAATATCGCAAGTCACCACCCAGGCCTGGTACGGCTTGCCGTCGTCGCTCGCGATGAAGGTGCGTTCGATGAAGACCACCCGCGTGGTTCGAACGTATTGGCTTTTTTGCGTTGCCAGGCCCTCGTCCTGCAACAGCAGCAGCGTGTGGCCCACGGCCACAATCTCGCTATTGACCTGCTGAAAAAGCTGAATCGACCGCTGCCCCGCAATATGGTTCTCCAGCAGGTACCCGGGCCACTCCGGGCCCGGCGCCAAGTAAGCCTCAATCCGCCCCTTGGCGGCATCACGGCGGTCAAAAGTGTCCTTGGTCGAAAAGATCGTGACGGCAACGCGCGGATCCTGCGGCCCCTCGGCAACGATGATATTTCCGCCAAAGTAGCCCTCCGTGTTCGGCGTCTGAATATGCGCAAACAACTTGCGCAAATTCACGCGGCCACCCGCGCGGTCCAACTCCGAAATGTCCGTGAACACCGCATTGCTCACGCCATCGGCGATCACGTTGGCAGTCGCGGCACCGCCCCCCTCCGGCACGTCATCCATCACCTGAGACGCCACCAACTTGATATCGCCCGCGAGAATAGTCATGAGTCAAACCTCCAGGAAACGAAAAGTGGGCAAGTAAAAGTCATTGGTCGCCCCCTGCTCGCCATCCAGCAAGTGCCGCAGCGGCCGCGCCTCAAACCCCTTGCGGGCGTGGTCAAAAATCACCTGGCGAGAAACACCGCGCACCACCAGCGTCAACGTAATGCCTGGCAGCGCCGCCCAAGCCTGCAGCGTGTCGCACAGGCTGCGCGAAACCCATGCCGCCGTATCAGTCCCCTGCAGCGTGATCGGGCGGCCCGCCTGAAGCACGCCCACATCCACCAGCAACGCGCCAGTCGTGCTCGGCTCGGTGGCCTGAACCACCGGAGTCCAATCGAACTCATCCACCCAGGCCAGCCGATCGCTCAGCGCCGCAGTCGTGCCGTTGTAAGTGAGAGTGATCGCCATGCACGGCACTGTGCCGCGCGCGCGCGAACCACCCTAAATGGCGCGCGCCACTTCCTCGCGCACGCCCCCGCTCAGCCCCTCAGGCCCAGCTGGTCAGGCCCGGCTGGCGGCATCCTGCAAGCCACCCAAAAACTGCGAAAGCGCAGCCGCGTCGCTGGCCGACGCCGTGTTGATCGTCGTCGTGCGCCCACCCAGGCTGATGTTCACGTTGTGCGTCGTGCTGGCGCCAGCAGCCTGGCCCGCCCCCAACACTTGCTGCATGCGGATCAGTTGGGCCTGCATCTCTCGGATGCTGCGCAGAAAGTCCGTGCTGATTGCGCCGGGGGTTGCGTCCTGTGCCAACGCAATGTTCTGCGCCAACGCGTCGGCAAAGGCCTTCACGTCGCCCGCATCGGCCTGCGTGAGTTTGCCTTTGTTGAGCTTGTTGACCAAGTCCAGGCGCAGCGTGTCGTCCACCGCGTTCTGACCCTGCAAGCGCTCCTCACGCGTATTGCCCGTCTGTGAAAATTTCCCATCAGGCGCGCTGAAACGGTTGTTGAACTCGGCCAGCCGCCGCGCTGACTCCGCCGCCGCCTCAGCGTCCCGGGCCACATTGCGGTACCCCCCCGCAGCGCGGTTGGCCGCGTCGCCC
>JBGSNW010000140.1:0-7456 GCA_041739435.1 Burkholderiaceae bacterium | reverse complement strand
CGCCAGAATGTTCTGGATGGCGTAGGCAATCGCCGCGACCTCGGAGTCATGCCACATGGGCACATGGGTGCCGTCGGCCTTGCGGTGGGTGCCCAGACGCACGGGGCCGCGGTCCCACGCAACCTTGCGCATGTCGCTCAGGGCCCGTTCAAGGAACCCGCCCCGCGCGGCCAGCGACAGCATCCGCATGCTGGACGTGATCCACTGCTGCGACTCGCCGCTCTGGCCGACAGGCATGAAAAATTCAATGGCGCGGTCCACCGTCGCATCCCCGTCGACGGCGGGCACCGGGAGGAACGACACCACGATATAGAGCGTCTTGTGCCCCTCCTGCGTCCAGTACTCGACCTTCTCCGCCACGGCCGACAGCGCGCCCTTGGGACGGCTTTCGATCACGGTGCGCATCGGGTCCGCCGGCGCCGAAGCCATGGGGCTGGCGCTGCCTGCGGGAGCGGCCCCGGTTTCGAGCACGGCCCCCAGGATGCTGTTGGGCCGGTAGGTCGCGAGGCCCTTGAGGCCAGCTTGCCAGGCCTGAAGATACAAGCCCTTGAAGTCGTCATACGGGCAGTCGGCCGGCACGTTCACGGTTTTGGAAATGGCCGTGTCCACGTAGGGCTGCACGGCTTCCATCATGGCGATGTGACTGGCCGCCGACATGTCGAGCGCCGACACGAAATAGTCGGGCAATGTATTCACGTCCCCGCCCAGTTCCCGGTAGAGACGCCAGGCATGGTCTTCCACCGCGTATTCGGTGCTGCTGCCGTCGGACTCGCGCTTCTTGCGTCGGTACACCCACGAGAATGCGGGCTCGATGCCGTTGGACGCGTTGTCGGCAAAAGCCAGGCTCACGGTGCCGGTGGGCGCGATCGACAGCAGATGGCTGTTGCGAATGCCGTGGGTCCGGATGGCTTGCTGCAACCCATCGGGCAAGCGGCTGGCGAAGGTGCCGGGCGCGAGATAGCCATCGGCGTCGAACTTGGGGAACGGCCCCTTCTCCTGCGCGAGCGCCACGGATGCGGCGTACGCGGCGTCACGCATGTGCAGGGCGATGCGGACGGCCATGGCCCGGCCTTGCGGCGCGTCATAGCGCAGGCACAACATGGCCAGGGTGTTGCCCATGCCGGTGAACCCCACGCCAATGCGCCGCTTGGCGGCCGCTTCGGCCTGTTGCTGCGGCAGCGGCCAGAAGGTGAGGTCGAGCACGTTGTCCAGGGCGCGCACCTGCGTCGCCACCGAACGTCCGAAAGCGTCAAAGTCAAACGCCGGCACATCGTCAAAGCCGAACGGATGCCGCACGAACCGCGTGAGGATGATCGGGCCCAGGTCGCAGCAACCGTAGGGCGGCAGGGGCTGCTCGCCGCAGTTGTGGACCATCAGACCGTTGGCGTCAAACGCATGCACATCGGCCACCGTGACGTCGTAAACGTCTTCACATCCATCTTCGCAAACAGACTCGACCGTGGCCACAAAACGCTCGCGGTCGATGCGACGCCCGTAGGCCGCGAGTGCCTGTTCGAGCCTGGCGGCTTTGTCGGTGTCTGAAAATCCGATGCGCTCGGCAAACAGGGGCAGGTTGTCGCGGGCAATGACCAACTCGTGCTGCGCCCGTGTGTCGTACAGCTTCAGGCTGCCACGACCGTCTGGCAGCGCACGTGCTTGCGCCTCACGCCGCCCGGTGTAGATCGTTCCCACCACGCCGAGGCGCTGCAACATGCGCTGCACCGTTTGCAGCAGCGCCAGATCGCTCTGCGCCAGCCGCACGCTCACGCCTTTTTCCTGCGACCCCTGCACCGAACCGTCGGTGTCGAACAAGCCGCGCAGCAGACCCACCGCAAAATCCGAAGACTGCCGCTCCATGGCGCGTGTAATGGTTTTATGGCCCGGTCGCATGCCCAGTTCATGCGCCAGATGCCAGACGGCCGCCGAACTCAACCGGCACTCCCCCCGTCCTGCCAAAGGCCGCTGGAACCCCATGAAGTCGGCGCGATGGGGCAGGCTGAGAGCGGCGCTTTCAGCGGCCTGCATCACACCCGCAACCCCACCGGGCACCACCGAAGGCGCGACAACCCGAGCGCCCTGCGCCACTTGCCGGAGTTCGGGCGCCCAGACGGAAATCACCGCCTTGTCGCTCTTGAGCGTGCCGTCGCCAATCAGCAGGCCCAACAGGTACCCCTGCTCCAAGGTGCCCGCACCATCCCAACCTTCCACCGCACGGTGGTCGTGCAGAAGAATTTCGTCCCCCGGCTGCAAAAGCCCGGCTTCGGTCCATCCGGATTCGATCAGGTAGCGTGTTTTGCGCGTCACCCGTCGCACCCGGTGGTTCGCCGTCAGGCGCAGGGCATGCCCTTCACGCGTGCGCAGTGCAAAAACGGTTTTATGTCCAGTCTTGAAAAATCCCTCGCTCTGCACGGGATAAGCCTGGCCATTGACCACCGCCGTGAAGCGTCGTCCCACCAGATCGGCCACCTGGGCGGGACCGTCGGCCGTCATGACCCAGGTGTCGGCGGTCACGCAGGGATTGGTCGCCGCGATCGCCTCGCAGTAGCGCAGGTTGTTGTCCTGGTTGATGTGTTCCAGGAACAGGATGCCGGGCTCGGCAAAGTCGTAGGCCGAGCGCATGACCGTGTCCCACAACTCGCGCGCGGCCAGGGTTTGATAGACCCAAAGGCCGTCCGCACGCTGAAAGGCACCTTGCGCCAGCAACGCCGCACCGGGTTTGGCGCGGTGCACCAGTTCCCAGGGCTGATCGTCGGCCAGCGCCTGCATGAAGGCGTCGGGCACGCCAACCGAAACGTTGAAGTTGTTCCAGCGCCCGGGCGTGCGCTTGGCCGTGATGAAGTCCATCACATCGGGATGGTCCATGCGCAGCACGCCCATCTGGGCACCCCGCCGTGCGCCCGCACTTTCCACGGTGGAGCAGGACTGGTCAAACACATTGATGTAACTGCACGGCCCGGACGCCATGGACGCCGTGGCCTTGACTTCAGCACCGCGGGGCCGGATGCGTGAAAAATCGTACCCCACGCCGCCACCACGCCGCATGGTTTCGGCCGCTTCGCGCAGGGCTTCGTAAATGCCCGGATAGCCCTCGTCGTCCACCCCCTGGATGCAATCCCCCACAGGCTGTACAAAGCAGTTGATCAGCGTGGCCTGGATGGTCGTGCCCGCCGCGCTCATGATGCGTCCCGCACCGATGGCACCGGCATGCAGGTTTTCCAGAAACAGGGCTTCGCAGGCGGCGCGCCCGGCTTCGGGTTCCACCGAGGCCAGTGCGCGGGCGACGCGCCGGAACAAGTCCTCCACGCCGTTCTCGCCGGGTTTGAGGTACTTTTCCCGCAGCACGTCATGGCTGATGGGTTGTGTTGCAGTGATGTCCTGCGGCTGGCCGAAATGATCGCGCTTCATGTTCCGCATTCCTCAGATCAATGACGCCGGGCGAACGTCGCCCAGCAGCCATTGCATCAATTCTTGCACCGAACGGATCTGTTCGCCAAACGGCAGGTGCCCGGCACCCCGGAAGAAGAGGCCTTTGTCCGCATGGCCCTCCAGGGCATGACCCAACTGCTGATCGATGCAGAACTGGCCCATCGCGGCCTCACCATCGCGCAGGCCACAATGCGCCAGGCAGTCAAATGACATGTTGCACTTGGCCTTGACGTGCGCAACGGCCTTGAGCTTGGGCTCGACGCGCAGGTATTTGGCGAGCCACGGGGTGCGCACGGCCCGCGCGGGTAGCCCGGCCACGCTCACGAACTCCACCACGTCTTCGGGTTGGGCTTCGGCCAGGACGCGTTTGAAGGCGGGCGCCGCGTCGCACTCTTTTGTGACCGCGAACGCCGTCCCCAGTTGCACAGCCGCAGCGCCCAGGGCCTGCAGTCGCAGGATGTCCTCGCGACAGCGGATGCCGCCAGCAGCGATCAGCGGAATGTCACGTTCGATTCCGGCCGACTTGAAGAACGCCAGCACCTGTGGGATCACCACGTCAAAATCAAATCGCGGGTCGTTCAGGTCGGCCACCTTGGCGGCCCCCAGATGTCCGCCCGCCAGACGCGGGTGTTCAATGACGATGGCGTCGGGCAGGCGGCCTTTTTTCTCCCATTTGCGAACCAGCAGTTGCACCCCGCGCGCATCGGACAGGATCGGGATCAGCGCTGTTTTGGGGTGGTCGCGTGCCAGGTCGGGCAGGTCCAGTGGCAGTCCGGCGCCCACCACCAAGGCGTCCGCGCCACTGGCCAAGGCCTGCCGCACCAATGCCTCGTAGGCACTAAGCGCCTTCATCACATTCACGGCGATCAGGCCATGCCCTTGTGCAATGCCACGCGCGCGCCGGATCTCGCGGTCCAGCGCTTCGAGGTTGGCGGCATCTATCTGCATTCGTGCGTCCGGCTCCTTGTTCAGGTGCGCGGTGCGCGCCATGAGATCAGGATGCAGGCGCCGCAGATCCACCGACGAGATCGTTCCGACGCCGCCCATGCATGCCACGGTACCGGCCAGGCCACCGGCCGAGACGCCAACGCCCATGCCGCCTTGCACGACCGGCACCAGTTCCTTCCCCGCCAACTGCCAGGGACGCAGGCCGCAGAGGCTTGCAAGGCGGGCCAGTTGATCGGCCACGCCGGCATCAGTCGGTGAGAATTTGTCCATCGTGCTCCACATAAGGTTGGTACGGGCCGGTGCCGCTGTTGGAGGCTACCGACGCCGGGACGAAGCCACCTTGTTGTGCATCAAAAACATGGATTTCTCCATCTTCAATCACATAGTGCCAGCCATGCAGCGACATGTGCCCCGCCTCCACGGCGCGTCGAACCATGGGATATTCCATCAGGCGTTCAAGTTGCAGAACCACTGCCCGCTGCTCGGTGCGGCGCAATGCCTCCACGGTGATTTGCACCGGCAGCAGGGCGTCCTGAGCCAGCTTGAGCCACGCCGTCAAGGCCACGGCTTCTGCAGGCACGCCGTCATAGGCCGCTCGAATGGCACCACAATGACTGTGACCACACACAATGATGCGCTCCACGCGCAGATTCAGGACCGCGAATTCAATCGCCGCGGTGGTTCCGTGCCATCCATGGGAACCGTCGTAGGGAGGTATGAACGCGCCGACGTTTCGAACAATAAACAGTTCGCCCGGCCCCGTGCCCGTCAAAAGGTAGGGGACCAGTCGAGAATCCGAGCACCCGATGAACAAAGTCTTCGGATGTTGCCCCTGCGCCACGAGATCCTGAAACCGTCGCTGGTGCTGGGGGAAATAGTCCGAATGGAAGCGGCGAAGACGCGACAGCAACTCGTCGGTGTCTGCGCCAGGCTCTGTCATTGCACCAGGGGAGAATCTGCCCCCTCCAGCACGAGCCCCTCGACCCTGGCAGCCCCAACAAGCAAGCTCATGTATTGGTACATGGCACGTGCACGCGACTGCAGCTGGAGTTGCGCAGCGATGCGCTCGCGCACGGATTCATACGGCGCCTGTTTTCCCTGGCGTCGTCCGAGCACTTCAACGATGTGAAATCCGAATCGCGTATGCACCAGTCTCGGGTGCACGCCCATGCCCCAATTGGAATGCTTCTGGAAGAACAGTTCATTGGCCAGCTCCGGCGCACAGTCATGCGGGCCGATCCAGCCCAGATCGCCCCCTTGCGCGCCCGTTGGGCAATTCGACAGCTCGGCGGCCAGTCGGGCGAAGCGGCCCTCTAGAACTTCCTTGCGAAGCAGCTCCATCAATACCTTTTCGGCCTGAACAGTCAACGCGTGAACATTCACGCCGGGCGTCACGGCAAACAGGATATGCCGTACATGCAGGGCTTGATCAACGACAAACTGCGTCTTGTGGGCATCGTAGTAACGGCTCATTTCTTCTTCCGTCGGCAAGGGAACCGTCACTGCCTGCTCCACCATCGTTTCGATGACCTTGCGTTCCGAATCGCCAAGTTCAGGCGCCTCCAGGCCTTTGTGGCGAGGCAGCAAGCCGACCTTGACGGCTTGCTGTCGCAGCAGTTCGGCATGCGCCAGTTCGCGTAGCGCCTCCGGGTCCGGCCGCTGCCCTGGCGGATGAAGGGCAATGCCATTGACGCTGGCGACAACGTGAACAACTTCGTCCTGCGCCCCAGCGCATGAACAGGCGCTGCTGCCACAGCCTGTCACCGTGCTCGTCCGTGGCTTCATGAAAATCTCCTTCTTCAGGCGGAAGTGCGACTGGAAGTACCCGCGGATTCACGCGAAGCGATACCCAGCCGACGGCTGCGCACGAGCTGATACGGGCGCAGTACATAGGCCAGCGTGCCGAAGCCGCTCCACACGTGCACCAGGCGCGAGAAGGGGAAGAGCAGGAAGATCGTCATGCCCAGCACCAGGTGCACCTTGTAGGGCCAGTCCAGCGCCACCAGACCGGCGGCGTCGGGGCGCAGGGTGACGACGCGCTGCGCCCAGTCGGCCAGCGCCAGCATCACGCCCGCGTCCTTGTGACCGAACGAATAGGGCAAGGTGATCAGCCCCAGCACCAGTTGCACCCACAGAATGATCAGGATGCCGAGGTCGGTGCGGTGACTGGTGAGGCGGATGCGGTCGTCAAAGATGCGGCGGTGCAACAGCAGCGTCAGGCCGATGAAGCAGATGACACCGGCGATGCCACCCGCGGTCACGGCCACCAGCTGCTTTTGCTCGGCGGTGATGAAAGGCTCGTACATGAAGTGCGGCGTGAGCAGGCCCACCGTGTGGCCACCGAACAGGAACAGGATGCCGATGTGGAACAGGTTGCTGCCCCAGCGCAGCTGGCCTTTGCGCAGCAGCTGCGACGAATCGCTTTTCCAGGTGTACTGGTCGCGGTCGAAGCGCGCCAGGCTGCCCATGAGGAACACCGACAGGCAGATGTAGGGGTAGACGTTGAAGAGGAAGTTGTGCAGCGTGTTCATGCCTGCGCTCCTTGGGATGGTTGGGGTGACTTTCTGACAATCCGGATGGGCTGCGGCTGGCCGGGTTTGGCCTGGCCTTCGGTCGAGCACCCGCCAAAGACTTCGGGCTCGGCCCAGCTCTCGTCCAATGCCGGTTCGGGTGCGACGGGCACGGCTTCGGCCTTTTCGCCCGCCAGCTCCAGCACCGCTGCCAGCACGCTGGCGTAGGGGCTCTGACGATCGGCCAGCGCGCTGAAGATCACGCGCACGATGTGCGCGATTTCGCTCATGAATTCACGCGCCTGCTGGGGCGGCTGCGTGGAAGCGAATTCCAGCAGAACCGGCAGATGGTCGGGCAGCTCGTTGGGGCCGAGGAACAGCCCGGCCTTTTCGTAGGTCTGGATCAGGTCGACCATGGCCGGTCCGCGGTCGCGCGAGTCGCCGTGCACGTGCTCGAACAGGTGCAGTGCGGTGCGGCGACCGCGGTCGAACAGCTCGACGTACTCGGACTCGACGTCCAGCGCGGGCTGCGTGCCCAGGTGCCTGAGCAGAGCGTCGAGCTCGGCCAGCCG
>JBGSNW010000114.1:0-3128 GCA_041739435.1 Burkholderiaceae bacterium | reverse complement strand
TGCAGCCGCGGCGGGCCTGGCGGCGCTGCAGCGCTTTCTGGAGGCGGGGTTCGACACCTTTGCGGCGCTGGCCCGGCAGCCCGACGGCGCGCGGATTTTCCTGGACACCATCCAAACGCGAGAGGGCGCGTGGATCGACCGGCTTTTTGACGCCGATTTTGTCGCCTGCGAGACGCAACTGGCCGAAACCTTAGGACAAGCCCGCTAACCCGGCCCCGCGTCTCCTCACAGAATGCGGGCTCAAGGAGTTGCGATGGAAAAAGTCTGGCTGAAGAGTTACCCCCCGGGCATGCCACACGAGGTGGCCCCGGAAAAATACCAATCACTTGCGCAGTTGCTGGAGGAATCCTTCCGCAAGCACGCAAGCCACCCGTTCTCGGTCTGCATGGACCGCTGGATGAGTTATGGCGAACTCGACCGGCTGTCCGCCGCGCTGGGGGCCTGGCTGCAGTCGCAGGGGCTGGAGCCAGGCGCGCGGGTGGCGATCATGTTGCCCAACATCCCCCAGTTTGCGGTCACGATGGCCGCCGTTTTGCGCGCGGGGTACACCTGCGTGAACGTCAACCCGCTGTACACGGCGCGTGAGCTGGAGCACCAGCTCAAGGACTCGGGCGCGACCACCATCGTGATTCTGGAGAATTTCGCCCACACGCTGTCCGAGGTCATCGACCAGACGGCCGTGCGTCGCGTGGTGATGGCATCGATGGGCGATCTGCTCGGGTTCTGGTACGGAAAATGGATCACGTTCGCCGTCCGGCACCTGGCCAAGATGGTGCCGGCCTACAAATTGCCGCTGACCGGTGGCCGCACGGTGACGCCGTTCAACACCGCCCTGGCCGAGGGCGCTGGCAGGGCGCTGGCCGCCGCGGGCGGCTCGCTCGATTCCATCGCTTTTTTACAATACACCGGCGGCACCACGGGCTTGTCCAAGGGCGCGGTGTTGACCCATCGCAACGTGATTTCGGCCATTCTGCAGGGCGAGGCCTGGTTCACCCCGGCGCTGCAGCGCGTGGGCGATGTCAGCAAGACCAACAGCATTGCCGCGCTGCCGCTGTACCATATTTTTGCGCTGACGCTGTGCCTGCTGGCCGTGCGCTGGGGCTCGCACATCACCCTGGTGCCCAACCCGCGCGATTTTGGCAAGTTCATTGAAGTGCTGAAGAAGCGCCCTTTTCACATGCTGCCCGCGGTGAACACCTTGTTCAACGCATTGCTGCAACATCCGCAATTCAAAACGGTCGACTTTTCCGGCCTGTGCGTTTCGCAGGCCGGCGGCATGGCCGCGTCGGAGGGTACGGCAAAACAATGGCTTGAAGTCACGGGCTGCCCGATGATCGAAGGCTGGGGCATGAGCGAAACCTGCGCCATCGGCACCAACAACCCCGTGACCAACCGCGATTTCACCGGCACCATCGGCTTGCCACTGCCGGGCATCGAGATCGCCATCAAGGACGATGACGGCGCGAGTGTTCCCATTGGCGCATCGGGTGAGATCTGCATCAAGGGCCCCAACGTGATGACGGGCTATTACAACCAGCCCGAAGAAAACGCCAAGGCCTTCACACCCGATGGCTTCCTGCGCACCGGCGACATCGGCGTGATGGACGCGAACGGCTACACCAAGATCGTCGACCGCAAGAAAGACATGATTCTGGTCAGCGGCTTCAACGTGTTCCCCAATGAGCTTGAAAACGTGATTTCGCTTTGCCCTGGCGTCGTCGAATGCGCGGCCATCGGGATTCCGGACGAAAAGCAGGGCGAAGCGATCAAGGTGTTTGTGGTTCGCAACGATCCCGTGCTGTCGGAAGACGATGTGGCCAAGTACTGCCAGCAGAACCTCACCGGGTACAAGCGACCCAAATACATCGAATTCCGGGACGATCTGCCCAAGACCAACGTCGGAAAGATCTTGCGACGCGAACTGCGGGCGGGCAAATGAAGCGTGCTCTGCTTTGTAGCGCGGGATGGCGATCTTCCATCCGGGATCGCTCTGGCAGGCGTTCACCTCGCACGCCGCCCCCCAATCCAGGACAGATGGCATTGCACCCACTCTTGGGCACAGAGCGATCATGACCGTGCCATTGCCTCCCGGCGTTTGGGTTTTTGAACGGGGCTGGCTGTCGTCGAACAACATTCTGCTGACCGGCGACGGCCCGGCCGCACTTGTGGACACGGGGTATCACACCCATGCCGCGCAAACGGTGTCACTGGTCGCATTTCAGCTGGGCAGCCGATCACTCGATTTGATAGTAAACACTCACTTGCACAGTGACCATTGTGGTGGCAACGCCGCTCTGCAAGCGCGACATCCGCAAGCAAGGACGCTCATCCCCCCGGGTCAGGCGGACGCGGTGGCGCGCTGGGATGTGGAAGCACTGACTTACGCGCCCACGGGGCAGTTTTGCCCTCGCTTCCGGTTCGACGACGTGTTGCGGCCTGGCAGCACGCTGCGGTTGGGTGATGCTGAATGGGAGGTGCATTCTGCCCCTGGGCATGATCCGCACTCTGTTGTTTTGTTTGAGGCAGTCAGCCACACGCTGATTTCCGCCGACGCGCTATGGGAAAACGGCTTCGGAATTGTGTTTCCGGAGCTGGAAGGTGATTCAGCTTTTGCAGATGTCGGTGCGACGCTGGACCTGATCGAAACCCTGTCGCCCCGTGTTGTCATCCCTGGGCATGGACGTGTATTTACCGAGGTTCAACCGGCTTTGATTCGCGCAAGGGCACGTCTCGAAGGTTTTATGCGAACGCCCTCGCGACATGCGCGACACGCGGCAAAGGTGCTTTTGAAGTTCAAGTTGCTGGAACTCCATGCCGTTGAGCGCGGTGCCTTCTTGCGCTGGGTCGAAACCAGCCCCTATTTCGACCTCATCCGCCGATCGGAATTCCCGGATGTACCCACGAAGGAATGGTTTGACGAACTTGTGCGGGAACTGGCCCAGACGGACGCGCTGCGGTTGGTGGACGACATCGTGCAGAACGTGTAATGTAAGCGTCCGGCCATCCCCCACTTGAATCCGACCGTCCAAGCGGCAACGATGGTGTCCACCAAGGAATTAGGTGGACACCATGAAAGACTCCAAGAAGATCACCCGTCGACGGCACAGCGCCGAACTCAAGGCGCGGAT
>JBGSNW010000097.1:0-2740 GCA_041739435.1 Burkholderiaceae bacterium | reverse complement strand
GGCGCGCCGTGGCCCACGCCCGACGGGGCGGCGTGGCAGCAAACCGCGCAAGCGGCCCGCTCGCGCCTGTTCGCCCAGGATGACTTGGCGACACTGCTGATTCGGTTCGTCGCCAAAACCCGTTAAAATTCAAGGCTTTGCGAAATGCGGCCCGGGCGCACCCCGGGCGGCTCAAAAACGCAAACCACCGCAGAAAGTGCCTCACTGTCGACGCACTGCGCGGGCCACCCACCCGTTTTGGAACGCTATGAAAATCGCTCAAGAAATCCGCGCTGGCAACGTCATCATGCACGGCAAGGACCCGATGGTCGTCCTCAAGACCGAATACAGCCGCGGCGGCCGCAACTCGGCCACCGTGCGCATGAAGCTCAAGAGCCTGATCGCCAACTTCAACACCGAAGTCGTGTTCAAGGCCGACGACAAGATGGACCAGATCATCCTGGACAAGAAGGACTGCACCTACTCGTACTTCGCCGACCCGATGTACGTCTGGATGGATGGCGAGTACAACCAGTACGAAGTCGAAGCCGACAACATGGGCGACGCGCTGAACTACCTCGAAGACGGCATGACCGCCGAAGTGGTGTTCTACGACGGCAAGGCCATCTCGGTGGAACTGCCCACCAGCGTCGAGCGCGAAATCACCTGGACCGAGCCCGCCGTCAAGGGCGACACATCGGGCAAGGTGCTCAAGCCCGCCAAGATCGCCACCGGCTTCGACATCGGCGTGCCGATCTTCGTGGCCCAGGGCGACAAGGTCGAAATCGACACCCGCACCGGGGAATACCGCAAGCGCGTCTGATCGGCTTGTTTCCCACCCGAACGGCGGGCCACGCGAAAGCGCGGGCCCGCCGTTTGCGTTTCGGGGTGGCGCAAGCCGTGGCACGTCCTTGTTTCTTCGGTAGTGGCCTTCGGTTCCCGGTATTTGTCTCCCCGCCGTGGAGGCAGGGCTGAGCAGCGAAGCGCAGGGCCCTGACGTCGGCTGCCCTTTCTTTGGGTGACTTTTCTTTGGGCAAGCAAAGAAAAGTTACTGCGCTGCCGAGCGCACATCCCGGCTTGCCCCAAAAACCAACCCCGCCCCGCAAGCATCCAAAAAACGGACCTTCAACGCCAACCCCACCCCCGCCTGGCGCCGACGGCTCCCCGTCACCCCCCTCAACCCACCGATCAGTCACTACCAACAAAATAGCAAACTATCACCATCCGACGGGGTCTAAAGGCCAAAAACACTCAAAAAAAGAAGCCACAACCACATCCCACCCCAACCCCCACCCGGAACGTTCCAGCCCCGCCCCGACTCCATCCGCCCATGGCCCACGGCCCCGTAGCGCCGCGCGCAACCAACTGGATGACAATCAGGCCCTATGGAAAACACCCAAGACCTCTCCGAACGCCGCCTGGCCGATGCCTGGGCCGAACTCCAGGCGCATGCCGATGCGGGCACGCCGCTGGACGCACAAGCCTACCGGCTGGCGTTTGCCGACCCTGAATTCCTGCTGCGGCGCGAAACCCGCGGCATCCGCTTCCAGCTGGAGATGCTCAAGCCCGACCTGGGCCAGCACGCCCAGGGGGTGGAAAACACCATCGTGGTGTTTGGCAGCGCGCGCTTTCTCGACCAGGAAACGGCCGAGGCCGAGTTGATGGCCGCCCAGGCCTCGGGAGACGAAACGGCACTGGCCAAGGCGCAGCGCCGCATGCGCAACGCGCGCTATTACGAGCAGGCGCGCGCCTTCGCGCGCATCGTGGGCACCTACAGCAACGCGCGGCCGATGGCCGAGCGGCTCTACATCTGCACCGGCGGCGGCCCCGGCATCATGGAAGCGGCCAACCGCGGCGCCCACGACGTGAGCGCACCCAACGTGGGGCTGAACATTTCATTGCCGTTCGAGCAAAGCGGCAACCGCTTCATCACACCCTCGCTGTCGTTCAAGTTCCATTACTTTGCGCTGCGCAAAATGCATTTCATGATGCGCGCCAAGGCGTTGGTGGCTTTCCCCGGGGGGTTTGGCACGCTGGACGAGCTGTTCGAGGTGGTCACGCTGGTGCAGACGCGCAAGGCCAAGCCCGTGCCCATCATCCTGTTCGGCTCCGACTACTGGAAGCGCCTGATCAATCTGGACGTGCTGGTCGAAGAAGGCACCATTTCGCCCCACGACCTGAACCTGTTCCAGTACGTGGACGACCCGCAGGTGGCGTGGGACGCCATCCGCACGTTCTACCAGCTCGGCTGATGCCCCTGGGCGAGCCTTCTGGCGGAGCCACTGACGCATGACGCCGGTGCCGCGCCGCATTCTGCCGGTGATCGTGTTCTCGCAATTCGCGGGCACGTCGCTGTGGTTCGCGGTCAACGCGGTCATGCCCGACCTGCAGCGCGCCTGGGGCCTGCCGCCCGAGGCCGTGGGCACGCTCACTTCGGCCGTGCAGCTCGGTTTTGTGGCGGGCACGCTGGCGTTCACGCTGTCCATGCTCACCGACCGGTTTTCACCGTCGCGGGTGTTTCTGGTGTGCGCCGTACTGGGCGCGGGCGCCAACGCGCTCACCGTTGTGCTGGACGGGCACTGGCCCGCGCTGGTGGCCCTGCGGTTTTGTGTCGGCTTCTTGCTGGCGGGCATTTATCCGGTGGGCATGAAGATCGCCGCCAGTTGGTACCGCGAACGCCTGGGTGCGGTCATGGGCGTGCTGATCGGCGCGCTGGTGGTCGGCACCGCCCTGCCCTATGGCTTGCGCGCGACCGGGTTCG
>JBGSNW010000091.1:0-4352 GCA_041739435.1 Burkholderiaceae bacterium | reverse complement strand
CTCCAGCGCCGCGCACAGCGCCGCCTCGTCGATGAACGCGCCGGGGGCGAGCTGCCCGCCAAAGATCCGGTCGCGCAGCTTGGCCGCGACTTCGTCATGGAGGGAGTTGTGAACCAGGCGCATGGGAAAGGTGCGATGGAGGCGATGGAGGCGATGGAGGCAGGGTGATGCGGCAGCTGATAATTTTCAATAATTACGCGTAATTATGAAGACCTCGACGCCGTCCCGCAAGTCTTCATTCAGCAGGGAAAACCCGGGCGCCTGCGGTGCGCCGGGCCGAGCGCGCCCACCTCGTTCGTGCGAAGCCCGCATCAGCGGGCTTTGGGCAGGTATATTATCTATAGCAAACAATGACCATCTGACGGGGGCTGAAGCCCTAAAAGGCTTGAAAATCAGCGCTGCGGCTGTTTCCCCGCCCACCACCACAGCCACGCACCGCCCAGGATCATGGGCACACACAGCCACTGCCCCATGCTCATGCCCAGCGACAGCAGGCCCAGAAAATCATCGGGCTGGCGGAAAAACTCGGCGATGAAGCGGAACACGCCGTAGCCCACCAGAAACGCCGCCGCGACCTGCCCCGTTTTGTGGCCACGCCGGGCATACAGCCACAGCAGCACAAACAGCAACAGCCCCTCCAGCAGGAACTGGTAAATCTGCGAGGGATGGCGCGGCGCCGAGCCGGCCCCCCGAAACACCATGCCCCAGGGCAGCGACGGGTCGGCCACCCGGCCCCACAGTTCGCCGTTGATGAAGTTGCCCACGCGCCCGGCGGCCAGCCCGGTCGGAATACACGGCGCAATGAAATCCATGACCTGCAGGAACGGCCGCTGGCGCGAGCGTGCAAACCACAACATGGCCACGATCACGCCCAGCAGCCCGCCGTGAAAGCTCATGCCACCCTGCCACACCGCAAAAATCTCCAGCGGGTGAGACAGGTAATAGCCGGGCTTGTAGAACAGGCAGTAGCCCAGGCGCCCGCCCGCCACCACGCCCATCACGCCCAGGAAAAGGATGTCCTCCACATCGCGTCGGCTCCAGGCGCCGGACCCGGTGATCGACACAAACGGCGCGTGCCGCAGCCGCCGGATGCCAAGAAACATGAACAGTGCAAACGCCGCCAGGTAGGTCAGCCCATACCAGTGGATGGCCACCGGGCCAAGTTGCAGCGCAACGGGATCGATTTGGGGGTGAATCAGCATGCCGGCATTGTGCACGCAACCCGCCCGGGCAAACGCGCCGCGAAAGTGCAAGCCATTCGACGCCGTGGGGTCACGATGGCTTTGGCTTTGCAGTTGCAGCGCCCGTCCCGGCTCGTGGTAACGCGGCGCTCCTGCGCGCTCACTGCGCGCTCCGTCAGGCGGCGGCGGGGACGCGAAACACCGAGACTTCCGCGACCATGCGTTGTGCCTGCGCCTGCAGGTTGTCAGCCACGGCCGCTGACTGCTCCACCAGTGTGGCGTTCTGGTGCGTGGCCTGATCGAGATCGGCAACACCTTGTCCCACCCGTTCAATCTCCTGGCTTTGGCCGGAGGCCGAGCGGGTGACTTCGTCAATCAGCGCGCTGACTCGCTGAACCTGTTCGACCACGTCTTTGATCGTGTCACCGGCCGAGGTCACCAGCGCATTGCCGGACTCCACGCGCTCCACCGAGGTGGAAATCAATTCCTTGATCTGACGTGCCGCTTCGCTGCTGCGCCCCGCCAGGGAGCGCACTTCGCTCGCGACCACGGCAAAACCGCGTCCCTGCTCACCGGCGCGCGCGGCCTCCACCGCCGCATTCAGCGCCAGGATGTTGGTCTGGAAGGCAATTCCGTCGATCACCCCGATGATGTCGGCAATACGTCGACTCGAAGTCTGGATGTCGTTCATGGTCTGAACCACCTGCTGCACCGCTGCACCGCCGCGCTCGGCAGCCTCGCTGGCGCTGGAAGCCAGCAGATTGGCCTCGCGTGCACTGGTGGCACCGGCCCGCACCGTTTCGGTCAACTGGCCGACGGCCGATGCCGTCTGCTGCAGCGATTGAGCCGCCTGTGCGGTACGGTGGTTCAGATCGTGGTTTCCGTCGGCCACGTTCGCCGTGGCCGACTGAATCTGGTCGGCGCTTTCCCGTATGCTGCCCACCAGACGCCCAAGTGAAGTCTGCATCTGCGAAAGCGCGGCCATCATGTCACCCACTTCATCGCCCGCCCGGACCGCCGTGCCTTCAAACGGATGGGACAGATCGCCCCCTGCAATCTGGCGCGCCCGCGAGGTCACCTCCCGCAGGGCCCCCACCACGGACCGCGACGTCATCACCATGATGGCCACCACCCCCAGCGTGGTGACCAGTGCCAGCACAGCGGCAACCACGAGGTCGCGGCGGTTGCCGTCATGCACCTGGACCAGCGTGGCGTCGGACAGGGTCTGGCGGGTGTCGGAAAGGACTTTCAACGGCTTGGCGAAAGTCTTGTGCATCTGCGCCCAGTCTGCCTGCAGCATGTCGTCAACCCTGGACTTGTCGCCGGCGCGGTAGGCACGGTCCAGGTCGTCCAGCAACTTGATGAGACGAGGATAGCCCGCCCGCGTTTTTTCGAGCGCATCGGTCACTTCCCCGGTTCGGGCGTTGGCCTGTGCCACCGTGGCCCAGGAAAGCTCGATGTTCTGTCGCTGCTCCCGCAGGTGATCCAGTGTCGTTCCGGGCAATGGATAGTGGTCCAGCAAAATGCCCGCGGCACGAACCCGGATCGCGGTCAGGGAACCGTCGATCTCCTGAATGGCCAGCAAAGGCTTCATCGCCTCGTCAACCATCAGTTTCAGGGCTTCTTCACTGCGCTGGACCGACCAGAGATTCAACCCCGCCAGAACCGCCACGCCCACGGCCGCCAGAAAGGATGCGAGGCGCAGGCGCGCGCGAATGCTCAAGTGCGGCATGGTGTGCAGATACCCAAAATTTATGGACTGTTGAACCGGGAGCCCCATGCCCGCAAACGGCACACATGCCGCTTGAGGGACGCGAACTTATTGAGTGGGCAGGCCCTTTTGGTTCCACTCCGGCATGCCGCCGCGGAACCAGTGAACCTGCTTGTAGCCTGCGTCACGGGCCAGGACGGATGCCTTGTAGCTCTTCCAGCAGGTGCCGGAGTTGCAGAAAAAGATCACCGGTTTGGCTTTGTCGGCGGGGAGCTTGGCCAGGTCGAACCCGTCCTGGGCTCGGTCGAAGCTCACCGCCTTGGCACTTTTTTCCTTGTACGGCACACTGACGGCGCCCTTGGCCGATTTCTCGGCAAACTCCATGGCGGCACGGGTGTCCACCAGCGGTGCACCTTTAGATGCCAGATCCCGCGCTTGTTCCGCGGAAACCAGTTTGACGCCGTCAAGCGTCGCCGGGGTTTCCTGGGCGATGGCAGCGCCGCTGAACGCCAGGGCGAGCGTCAGGCTCAGTGCTTTTGTGAAATTTTTCATGGAATGGGTCCTCCTGTAAAAGACATAGGGGTTGGAGCGCGCTCGTTCTCCATCACTCCGGACGCTGACGGGTCGGCTCACTTCCGTTACATCGGCTGGCATCGTCTCATCTTTAGGCGTAGGAACGACCCTGGAGAAGCACAGGAAACACAACCCAATTCCCTTGCCCATCCTGGTGCTGACCCGCGCCTGATCAGGCCAAGAGGTCGATGCGGGCTGCGTCCTGCGGTGTCGCCGCCGTGTGGAATTTCTGGCCAAACGTGAGAAATTTCCGCAAGGGCGGGCTCGCAGACGAGTCGGACCACACCAGACTGGTCTCGCACCCCGGTACCGCACTGCGCCGAGCCGCCCGTATGCCGCGATACACCACGCCGGGGCGCTGAAACTGACGCACGCTCTGCGGCACCCAGGCCACTCCCAGGCCCGCCGACACCAGATTGACGATGGTCTGCATCTGGATGGCCTCCTGGGTCACTTGCGGCAATCGCCCGGCGGCGTGGTACAGCGCAAAAATGGCGTCAAACAGTGAGGGCACAATGCGGCGCGGAAAGATGACCAGTGGCTCGGCCAGCACATCGTTCAAGGCCAGCGCCGCCTGGCGGGCCAGGGGATGCTGTTCGGGCAAGGCCAGCACCAGGGGTTCGCTGGCGATCAGCACGCGCTCCAGTCCGGCGGGCGCAAAACCCGGCGAATGCAGCATGAAGCCAGCGTCGATCTCGCCGCGTGCCAGCCAGGCGAGTTGCACGTCGCCGGTGGCCTCGATCAGCTCGAGTTGCACGTTCGGGTACTGCTGGCGAAACGCGCGCACCCATTGCGGCAATTGCGCAAACCCCACGGTGGACACAAACCCCAGGCGCAGGCGTCCGGCTTCGCCCCCGGCGGCGGCGCGCGCCTGCGCCGTCAGCGCC
>JBGSNW010000081.1:0-5232 GCA_041739435.1 Burkholderiaceae bacterium | reverse complement strand
ATGCGGCCCAGACCCGCCCGCCGTGGCGCGTGACGATGCACTTGACGTTGGCCAGGCCGATGCCGGTGCCCTCAAATTCCGACGGTGAATGCAGCCGCTGGAAGGCGCCGAACAGCTTGTCGGCAAAGGCCATGTCGAACCCGGCGCCGTTGTCGCGCACAAAAAAAGCCAGCTCACCGTCGTCGAGCGCCCGCTGCCCGACGGTCACTTCGGCGGCCGCCACGTGGGCGGTGAACTTCCAGGCGTTGAGCAGCAGGTTTTGCAGCACCTGGCGGATCAGCCGCGGATCGCCCAGCGCCCGAAGCCCGGGCTCGACCATGGCCCGCACGGCCCGCCCGGGATGGGCTTCGTGGTTGAGGGCCACCAGCTCCAGCGCCAGGGCGCTCAGGTCAAACTCTTCCCACTTGAGCTCGGTGCGCGAGAGCCGCGCCAGGCTCAGCAGCGCGTCGGTCATATCGCCCATCTGTTTGACGCCGGTCTGGATGCGGTCCAGGTAGTGCCTGGCCGGCGCATTGCCCTCCTGCACCATGGCCTTGCTCAAAAGATAGGCAAAGCCGCTGACCGAACTCAAAGGCTGGCGGATGTCATGGGCCACCGAATAGGAAAACGCCTCAAGTTCCTTGTTGACCGATTCCAGTTGCGCGGTGCGGTGGCGCACCCGGTCTTCGAGCTGGGTGGTGAGGCGGGTGATCTGCTGCTCGGTGCGCCGCCGCTCGGTGACGTCGTTGACCAGCGCCAGGCGGGCGTCCTGCCCTTCGAACACCATGCTGCTGATCGTGGCCTCCACCGTGACGAGGTCGCCGTTTTTCTTGCGCTGCTGCCATTCGAGCGTGCGGGGCTCCCGGAACGGGCGCGCCAGCGTCTTGCGCAGCCAGGGCTCCATGCTTTTGGACGACAACGTGTCTTCCACCCCCATGGCCAGAAACTCCGCCGGGCTGTAGCCGTAAAACGCCACGGCGGCCGGGTTGACCGCCATGAAACGCAGGGTGTCGGGGTCGTACACCCCCATGGGCTGCGGGTTGGCGTCGAACAGGGCACGGTATTTGGCATCACTCTGGCGCAAGGCGTCGCGGTAGCGCAGGTTCACGATGCCAAAGGCCAGGTTGTCGGCCAGCTCCTGCAGGAGCTGCAGCTCGCCCGCTGGCAGCACCAGCACCTCGGTGCGGTAAAGCACGAACAGGCCAAAGGTGGTGGCGCCACTGCGCAGCGGCAGGCTGACCACGCTGCGAAAGCCACGCGCTATGGCCGTATCCCAACCGCTCCAGCGCGGGTTCTGGAGGTTGTGACGCACCTGGATGCGGCCGGTGCGGATGGTCTGGCCCTCGATGCCGCCGCCGGTGGGCGCGCTGTCGAGCCAGCTGACGCTGACTTTTTCCATGTACCCGGCACCATCGCCCGCGTGGCGCTGGACCTCGATGCGGCGGTCGGCGTCGTTCATGGCGTAGCCCACCCATGCCAGGCGGTACCCCCCCAGCTCGACCACCACTTCGCAAACTTTTTGCAGCAGGTCACTTTCGCTGGTGGCGCGGATCATGACGTCGCTGCAGCGGCTGAGCATTTGCAGGGCGCGGTTGCTGCGCTGGGCTTCGCGCTCGACGCGTTTGCGCGCCGTCACGTCGGTGTTGATCGTGAAAACGCTCAGGGGCTCGCCCTGGTCGTTGCGCACCAGGGTCCAGCCCGCCTCCACGGTGAGCCGGCGGCCCGACTTGGTGCGGTGCGTCAGCTCACCCGACCATTCGCCGTTTTCATGCAAGTCCGTCATGGCCTGCTCGAATTCCGCCGCATCGTCGTAGGCCAGCTTGAATACGTGGGCCCCCACGGCTTCTTCGGCGGTCCAGCCGTACAGGGTTTCGGCGCCTTTGTTCCAGAAGGTGACACGCCCTTGAAGGTCGCGCACCACAATGGCGTCGTGGGCCTTGTCGAGCAACTGGGCCTGTTCGCGCACCAGGGCGCGGGCTCGCAACGCCGAAATGCCATAAGCCAGGTTGGACGCCATTTCGCGCAGCACGGCCAGTTCGCGCGCCGGAAGGTCGGCTTCCTCGGCGTAGAACATGGCCAGCGCGCCAAAAGTCCGCGCACCGTCCTGAAGCGGCAGGGCGATCAGGCCCCGCAAGCCCCTTTCGCGCGCCGCCTGCTTGCGGCGGTCATCGGTGGTTTCGTTGTGTGCCAGGTTGGGGATCACCACCACTTCGCCGTTGCGGATGGCGCGCGCCACGGGCAGTTGCCCCCCGGGTGCGTTGGCGTCCCAGGTCATGGGGTCGCGGGTGAGGTAGCCGCCGGTATCGGCATGAAACGCACGGCGGTCAATGGATTTTTGCGGGTCGTCCAGGGCGTAGCCCACCCAGGCCAGCCGGGCGCCCCCCACCTGCACCGCGACGGCGCAGATTTCTTCCAGCAAGGCCTGTTCGTTGTCGGCCCGCATCAGCGCGGCGTTGCAGCGGCTGGCCATTTCAAGCGCGCGGTTGGCGCGGGCCAGCGCGATCTCGCTGCGCCGGCGCGCGGTCACGTCCTTGGCGATGCCATAAACACCGACAATTTTCTGGTTCACCACGATGGGCATGTTCGAGACGAACAGATCAACCCTCTGGCCGTCGCTCCGCCGGCCAACGGTCTCGTAGCTGACCGGAGTGCCGCCCGCAGCGCGTGTGAACTGGGCGTGTGTGGCGTCGCGCTGCTCGGGCGCGATGAAGGGCGTATACGGCTGATTCAGCATGTCCGCCATGGGATAACCGGCAAGACGCTCCAGCTCACCGTTGGCGGTGAGGATGCGGCCCTCGAGGTCGAGCGAATACACCGCGTCGGGGTTCTGGTCGAACAGCGAGCGGAAAATCTGCTCATTGAGCTGCAGCGCCGCGTCACGCTCGGCACGTTCGATGACCATGCCGGTGACCTGGGCAACCGTGTCCACCAGCTCCAGCTCATGCGCATTGGGAATGTGGGGGGCCCGGTGGTAAAGGGCAAAGGTGCCCAGCACCCGGCCTTCCCGATCGATCATGGGCGTGGACCAGCAGGCGCGCAAGCCGTGCTGCATGGCAAGGGCCTTGTAGTCCACCCACAACGGGTCCTGGGTGATGTCGGACACCACCACGCGGGACTTTCGGAACGCCGCGGTGCCACAGGAGCCCGCGCACGGCCCGATGGGCAGACCGGCTACCGCGGCGTTGTATTCCTGAGGCAGATCAGGCGCTGCGCCGAGCTGCAGCGCGCCGTTTCCGTCCAGCAGCAGGACCGAGCCCAGCGCACCGGGGATCTGCGTTTGCAGCAACTTGACGGCGGCCTCCAGTTGCCGCGCCAGGGGTTCGCCGCGCATGGCCGACTCGCCCAGACGGCCGACCTGGGCGGCGAAGTCTTCTGCACGCTTGCGTGGTGTGACGTCTTCGGCAATGGCCAGGAGCGCGATCAGCGCCCCATGGGCGTCACGCCAGGCCGAAACGCTGACGCGAGAAAACACGACTTCACCGTTTTTGTGCAGGTAGCGCTTGTCACGCACCGAGTTGTCACGCTTGCCGCTTCGCATTTCGGCGAGCATGGCGCGGTGGTCGGCCCGCTCGTCGGGATGTGTCAGCTCCGTGGCCGTTCGCGCCAGCAATTCGGCCTCGGTGTACCCCAGCATGTTGCAATAGGCGGCGTTGGGGGCCAGAAACCGGCCGTCCGGCCCGCACACGGCCATTCCCACCGCCGCTCGCGCAAACATTTGCCGGGTGGTCTGAATGCGCTCGTCAAGCGGGGATGGTGTCATCGGGTCGGGGGCGGGGCCTTTGAATGGGAGCTGGCAAGCAAAGGCCGACAGTGGCGCCTTTGCGTGCCACTATAAACGCAGCAGCCCTGAAGGCAGCGGCCCCGGTCCGGCCAGACCTTGGCCGCGCCACCGGGGTGCCGTTTCCCGAAAACGGCCCTGGCATGGCTTTCCTGTGGCGTTCAATATCAAATAAATAGCAAACTATCGCCATAGGACGGGGGCTTAAGCCCTAAAACATCTGAAATCTTGGCAAATTCATGCGCCGGGTCCACGCAGCGCGGCCCGGAGCTTGTCGCCAATGTCGGGCCGCGACTCGAACGGGTCCGGCGGGTTGGTGCCGGCCACGGTCGCTTCCATGCGCCGCTGGACCGGCCCGAGCGCGTGAGGGTGGCTGTAGATGTAGAAGGTGTCGGCCGCGACGGCGTCGAACACCTTTTGCGCCATGTCGGCCGCCGTCATCTTGCCGCTGCCCACGGCCTTGTCGCTCATGGCCTGGCCGATGAGCTGGCTCTGGGTGGGCTTTTCTGCCGCCAGCTCGCCGGGCCGGTTGCGGTGGCTCTGGTTGATGCCGGTGGCGATGAAATAGGGGCACAACACGCTGCAGCTGACCTGGTCGCTCACCAGGCGCAGGTCGTGGTAGAGGGTTTCGGTCAGCGACACCACCGCGCTCTTGCTGACGTTGTAGATGCCCATGTTGGGCGGCACCGTCAGGCCGGCCATGCTGGCAGTGTTGACGATGTGGCCACGCCATGCCGGATCCCTGGCGGCGGCGGCCAGCATCATGGGGGTGAACAGCCGCACGCCGTGCACCACGCCCCACAGGTTGACGCCCAGCACCCATTCCCAGTCCTTGACGGTGTTCTCCCAGACCAGGCCGCCGGCACCCACACCGGCATTGTTGAACACGAAATGGGGTGCGCCAAAGCGCTTTTCCACTTCAAGGGCAAGCGCCTCCATCTGCACGGCATCGGCCACGTCCACCTTGCGCGCCAGCACATGCGACCCCGCGGCCAGCATTTCGGCGCTGGCGCGGTCGAGCGCGTCCTGCTGCACGTCCACCAGCACGAGGTTCATGCCCAGGCGGGCGCCGATGCGCGCGCATTCGAGCCCGAAACCCGAGCCTGCACCGGTGAGAACGGCGGTTTTGCCCTTGAAATCCGTGATCATGTGTCTGCTTTCTTCAAGATGTAGCCCAAACGGGGAAAGTGCACGTGCAGCGTGCCCGCACGCGGGTCGGTGCGGCGCAGGGTGTAGCGCGTGCGGGTGGCGGCGATGAGTTCGCCCTCGGTCGGCTCCGGACCGAAGCTGTCGGACGCGACGCTCACATGGCTGCCCAGCGCGATGCCGTGCTCGTCCTGGAAGGTTTCGTCGTGCAGCGGAGCCGGGGTGCTGGCGGCGGCCAGCTCAATGGCCTCCTGCGCCGAAAATCGCGACATGGTGCCCTGGCCCGGTGCCGCCAGCCGGTCCATCCAGGCCAGCACGGCGGGTGTGGC
>JBGSNW010000549.1:0-6368 GCA_041739435.1 Burkholderiaceae bacterium | reverse complement strand
CCGCCTTGCGGTTGGCGACCGCGGCGGTGTCGGGCAGCGACTTCATCTCGCGGCCGATGCGGGCGGCGCCCTCGCGGAAGCCGTGCTCGCCATCCTTGGCCTCGGCCACCGGCAGCAGTTGCTCATTGCCCTCGGCATCGTGCTGCACCACCATGGCCGTCTCGCGGTCGAAGGGGTTGAAGGTGATGTGCACCTTCTCGCCAATCAGCGCACCCGGCACCTCGCGCACATTCCACACGCGGCCAGCAAAGCGCACGGTCAGGTCGGGCGCGACTTTTGGCGTGGCGGGCTCGTGCGTGAGCAACTGGCGCGCCAGGTCGGCGTCCACCAGGCGCAGCTGCTGCTGCGTGATCTCCAGCCACTTGGCCCAGCGGGTCATGCCGTGGCGGCTGTGCACGCGGGTGCTGTTGTACCAACGCATCCACAGCGCAGCCTTGGTGTTGATCCACCCGATGTCCGGGACATGCGTGAACTTGAAGCCGGACTCGAAGTTGGTCTCGACCAGGTTGTGGGCGTTCTCGACCTGGCCCTTGGCGCGCGGGTTGCCGGCCTTGTTGACCACCGGCTCAACCTGCAGGCGGCGCAGCAGGTTCTTGAACGCGCCGCCAATGCCCGCGCTGCCCGGGTCCATCATCAGGTGGAAAGGCACGCCATACATCTGCGCGTCGGGGCGCTGCGCGATCGCGCCCAGGAACGCCTCGGTCATGTTTACCACGCTCTCACCACCCGCCACGTAGTGCACGAAGATGCTGCCGCTGGTGTGGTCGGTCAGCACGTAGCGGGTCAGGCGCTGGCGCTTGATCCGCTCGAAGTTCTCCGGCTTTCCGCTGTAGAACTCGGCGGGCGCCATGTCCTGCATGCCGGCCTGACCTTGACCAGGCACATAAAACAATGTGCTGATCGAAGCGTCGATCTGCCAGACGTCGTTTGGGTGATCGCTGGCCAGGGCCTGCACCGGCTCGGGCTGGCGCAACTGATCGGGGTGCAGCGCGTAGCCGCGCAAGGCGCGGGCCACGGCGCTTTCCGAGAGCTGGCGCGTCTCGCCCGATTCGGGGTCAATGGTGCTGGCAAACAGCGGGTTCTCGGCGCGCAGCTGCTGCAGCGACAGGCGCAGCGCCTGGATCGACTTGTCGTTGGCGCGGTAGCCTTCCATCATGTGGGCGGACAGGCGTTCCGCGTCGTTTCGACTCAGTTCGGTGGAGCCGGCATCTGACCGGCGCTTGCGTTGGGGTTTCACGGTGACTTCCTTGAGGCGGCGCATGAGGGTGGCGCGGCTGAGGCCCAGGTGCTGGCATGCGGCGGCGTAGATGGCTTCCTTGCCACCGTGGCCGCTTTCGGCGGCACGGCGCTGCACATCCAGCAGGGCCTCAATCAGGGCGGGACTCAGGGCGGGCGGCATGGCGGTCTTCAGTTCGCCTTGCCTGCGGTCGACGCCCCGTTTTTCTCGGCCCAGGCTTCCCACTCGGGCTTGCCACCCACCTCAGGAAGGTTGAACTCGTCGCGCAGCATCACCAGGTCGCTCATGATCTGGCCCACCATGCCGGCCATGAACAGGGTCTGGTCTTCGCTGCGGTTATGCAGGGCGATCAGCGCCTGGCGCAGGTGGCCGCGCACCATGCCTTGTGTTTCAGACTGGATGTCGGACGCTTCCTGCAGCACCAGGGCCAGGGCTTCATCGGGGGGCAGCTTGTCGATCTGCTTGAGCTGGCGCTGCAGCTTGTCGATGGTCTTGTTCTTGGTCTCGACCAGGTGGTCGGTGGCATCCTTCTCGGCCTTCAGCTCCAACACCTGCGCCTGGGTGGTCTGCACCTTCTCGGCCAGGTCTTCGATCACCGACAGCACCTCGGCCTTGCTGCTGCCGTTGCTGATGGCCAGACGAACGGTTTCGAGCTGCTCGGGCGGGAGGGCGCGGCAAGACCGCAGAGCGGAGCGGTTCAGGCCGAGGCGGCTGGCGGCCTCATAGGAAGCCTCGCCGAGCAGATCGAACTTCTCCTCGGCATCCATCATTGAGCGGTAACTGCGGCCGAACGCAAGCGGGCAGAACTCCTCAAGCGTCTGCGCGCGGCGCAGATTCCCTTCAAGATCGCGGATCGGTAAGTCTTTGATTTTTTTGGATTCGCGCACCTTTTTGAACAATTGAATCTGCGCGGCGGCGCAGAATTTGGCCGTCACGTCGGCCATATGGATGGCCTTGACGTCACCAGCCAAGTCCAGCAGTTCGGCCAAGTCTTCTTGTGCCTGGTCGCGCATGGCGCCCATGGCGCCGCTGACGGCCTCCTGGTTGATGTCGGCGTCAGCGGTGTCGAGGGTGGGTTGGGTTTTGGGTGTGCGTGCCATGGTTATGCTTTGCTGTCAGAAAAGGGGTTTGAAATGGATGCAAAAGACCGGGAATCGATCATTCAGGCGCTGGAGGCGCTTACCGATGAGGTTCATTGCCTGCGCATGGAGCAGACGGTGCAGCGCACGGCGCTGGCGTTGCTGGCCCGGCATCTCTCGCTGCTGGGCCACGCTCAGCTCGATGTGCTGATCCAAGACATTGAAACGATGGGCTCGACCCAGGCTGAGCCAGGTTGGCAAGATGGGTTTTTACAAATCGCAGGCGTGCTGCGGCTGGTGCAAGCGTTGCCATCGAGTGCTCGGCCAAGAACATCGCCTGGTGGTGGGTCATAGGGGTTGTGTTCATGGTGCTCAATCAGGGTTGCGGGTAAAACGGTTTCGGGCTTCGTCCACGCGGCGCTGCGCCGCGTCGAGGGCGTTGAAGACCTTGATGGCCTGCTGCGGCAGGCGCGGCGTCAGGCGCCAGTGGCCGGTGGCCTCAAGGCGCTCGGCCCAGCCAGCTGTGCGCAGGTTGTCCAGGTCGCGGGTGATCACGCTCTGCGAGCAGTCCACCGCCTTGGCCAGCACAGCGGGTGGGTAGCCGTGGATCACGTCGCCAAACAGGCTGATCACCACCCTCATCAGGCGTTGCTGAGCCTCATTCGTGTAGTCGGTGGCGCGGCTCATGCGCCACCCCGCGCCAGGCGCTCGGCTTTGATGGCCAAATTCACAATCCGCGCTTCGCACTCGCGCGCCAGGTGCAGGCAGCGGCGGCGCGGGAACTGTTGGAGCTGCTGCTCGCAGCGCGTGGCGTCGGCTGCTTGGGCAAGCCAGTACGCACGGTGTTGGGCCAGGTGCTGGGCGGCCTGAAAGATGGGGTCGGTGGTCATACCGAAGCTCCTGCTGCGGCGTTTTTGCGGCGCGGCAAGTTCATTGGGTCGCTTGCCGCTGCGGTGCCGGGCGCCGGCTTGAGGCCGAGCACGATGGCTGCTAGGTGGGTCTGGCCTCGAATGCCCCGCACCTGACCGTGGGGTCGCAGGAGGTCTTGCAGCGCAAGACGAGGCAGATTGTTCGCCCGGGCGAGCTGACTGATCGACAGCCCATTAGCCACGATGAAGGTGCGCGCGCTTTCGACGGACTGCGGCCAGGGCAACCGGGTGATCGACTGGGTGACATGGGTCTTCTTCATGGTGTGGTGTGAAGTGGTAAATTGATGTTTCAAAAAATCTGGAGGTCAGATAACTCCGCTGCGTTGAGGTACTTTTTTTTGTTCATCGCTGGTGTGGTGGTTGCTCGCTGATCGGTTCGGATTGATAGTTATTGTGGTGCAGAAAGCTGCACCTGTCAATATGAAAGTGCAGGTATCCGCGTGATTTTTTTAAGACTCAAGGAAGAGCGGGAGAGACTTGGCCTCACACAACCAGCACTGGGCGGGTTGGCCAACGCTTCAAAGCGCACGGTCATTGACTGGGAAAAGGGTGCGTCATCGCCCACAGCTGTACAGCTAGCGGCGATTGCTGCTGCCGGTGCTGATGTGCTCTACGTCGTGACGGGTCAACGAAGCCAAAACGCCGCCGAGGTCGACCTATTGCCGTCCGATGAACGCGTGCTGGTGGACGCCTACCGCAGCTGCAACACTGAGGCGCGGCGCAACCTCATCCAGACCGCCGCGCTGCTGTCGGCTGGCATGCCTGGTGCACCTGCGCGCAAGGCGCCCGGCCAGGGCGGCCTACACCAGCAGAACACCGGTAGCAACAACATTCAAATTGGCAGCGTGGGCGCGGCCGCGCGCACCCGAAAACGCTGACCAATCCACCATGAACCAGGGCCCACAAAAAATGCAGGAGCAGCCACCCATGATGCAGGCCAACACGGGCCACAACAACGTTCAGCTGGGCGTGGTGCACGGCGATGTGCAGATCACGCAGGTGATCCACCCACCCTGCGATGAGCAGCATGGACGCGAGCGCACGCTGGCCCTGCGTGGCCTGGCACTGGCGCCCATTTCAGCGGCTATCGCCGCACCGGCGCAGCCCGCGCTGGGACTGGGCTTGTTAGCACTGGGAGCAGTGTTCTGGCTGCTGAGCGTGCCCACCTGGTCGGGCAAGAAAAGAACGGAATCAGATGGCTTGGTGACATCATCTGCCCCAACTTCAACCAAACCGATGATTGAAAAAGAAGAGCGATGATGAAGTTGACAGCAGAAGAATTTCGACCTGGATTCGATTGGGTCGCTCGCGAGGTCGTGGCTACCGATGCACAGCGCGAGGCCTTGTTTTCGGTCGTGCACGGCAATCTCTATGAGGGCATGAACACAAGGCTCAAGTTGCTGTCTGCAGCATGGCCGCACGGTGCCGTCTGGCCCAGCGGAATCGAGTTTCTGCAAGAGCAACTTCGCCTGGAGCTGGAAGACGAAGAAGAGTGGCAAGAGGGCGACCCCCTTCCCGATGTGCGGGATAGCGATGTGTTCAGGCTGCTGCTGATGCGCTTCAGTCAAGTCGCCCAGCGCCTATATCGGAATCAACAAATCCGCGAGAGCTACGCCGATGAGACCTTTCGTCGTCGGCACCCGTTCATGGTCATGAACCGCGAGCCGTGTGAAGAGCACGCTTTCTGCGGTCGTGACAGCGGCGTGAAGCTTTCTGCGGAAGAAGGCCTTCGCCTCATGGACGAACTGGCCTGTGGCCATCCGGCCTGCAGGTGTACCTTTGATCCAGCGAAAATCTAGCAACTGAAAAAGGGAGGAGTTCATGAAGATTCAAGCCGCGCTGCTCGCGTTCACCTGCCTGGCGGTGTCACCCGCCTGGGCCATCAACAAGTGCAGCATCGACGGCAAGGTCGTGTTCCAGGACACGGCCTGTCCTGGCAAGGGTGAGGTGCTGGTGGTGCGGCCCGCAAGCGGCCAAGGTTCTGCAGCAGCTCCCGTCGCCCCCGCCGCGCCCACCAAGCAACCACCTGCCGCGCAAACGGCAGCGCCAACCCAACCGGCGCCGCCCCCGTTGCCGGTGCAGGTCAAGTCGCCGCTTGAGCTCGAGGCCGATCAGTGTCTGGCCTGGTATCGCCCTTTTCTGCGCGATCCGCATGGGGCCTACTACACCAACCTGGCCAAGGATCAGCGCGTGTTTTCAATGGACTTGCACGCCACCAATGGGTATGGCGGCTACGTCATCAAGCGCGCCACGTGCGAGATCAATGCCGGCAGGCTCGACGAGGCATGGACGAAGATCCACGCCAAGCGGGGTAACTGGCCGGTCGAATAGCCGGGCGTCTGCACCCCGCCCAACCTCACCGCAAACAATGGCGCACGCCATTTAGCGCCCCTCGCGCGCGCGCGGCATCCTGCCGTGCATGTCGCAGCCCAACCCCCATCTTGAGCACCGGCTCAGCCCCAACTTCACCCTGGCCGAGTTGACGGTCAGCCAGGCCGCGGACCGCGCCGGTTTGCGCAATGTGCCCGCAAGCAATGCGCTGACCAATCTGGGCCGCCTGGCGCGGTTTTTGGAGCAGGTGCGCGCGCTGCTGTTCCATGCGCCCATTCTGGTCTCGTCGGGTTATCGCTCACCCGCCGTCAACAGCCTGGTGGGCGGTGCCTTGACTTCTGCCCATATGCAGGGGCTGGCGGCTGACTTCATTGCGCCCAAGTACGGGCGGCCGCTTGACATTTGCAGGGCCATGATCGGCAGCGATCTGCCCTTTGACCAACTGATTTTTGAGGGCACGTGGGTGCACGTGGCCATTGCGCCGGCGGGCCAAGCGCCGCGCCGCGATGTGCTGACGGCGCGGTTTCGCCCGGGGCAACCCACCCAGTACCTGCGGGGCCTGGTGTGATGCAAGGGCTGTTGATTCCCGAGTGGCGCCAGGCGTGGCGGTTTTTGTCGGTGCAGGTGTCTGTGCTTTTGGCGCTGTTGTCTGCGGTGCAGGCAGAGGTGTTGCCGATCATTCAACCACTGGTGCCGCCCGAGAAGTGGCCCTATGTGAGCGCGGGCCTGGCGCTGGTCATCATCGTGCTGCGCGTGTGCGCCCAGCCTGCGCTGCAGGCGCGGGCCGGTGCC
>JBGSNW010000545.1:0-4720 GCA_041739435.1 Burkholderiaceae bacterium | reverse complement strand
GCCGCCCACGCCCGCCACCACGATGCCCCAGACGTTGCCATTGGCGGGGTCGAACTGCGCCAGCGCCGGCTCGGGCAACGCGCCCAGGTCGGACGGCACCGCCACGCGGGCCTTGGCTTTCTTCCCGAGCTGCCCGCCTTCCACCGTGACGAAGCTCGGGCAGAAGCCCTTGACGCAGCTCATGTCCTTGTTGCAGGTGCTCTGGTTGATGGCGCGTTTGCGGCCGAATTCTGTTTCCAGCGGCTCGACCGACAGGCAGTTGGACTGCACGCTGCAGTCGCCGCAGCCTTCGCACACCAGCTCGTTGATGACCACGCGAACGGCCGGGTCCACCAGAGTGCCGCGCTTGCGGCGGCGGCGCTTTTCGGTGGCGCAGGTCTGGTCGTAGATGATGACGGTGGTGCCCTTGATCTCGCGGAACTCGCGCTGGATGCGGTCGAGCTCGTCGCGGTGCTCGATGGCGATCTCCGCGGGAATGCCGGTCACGCCTTTGTATTTTTCGGGCTCGTCGGTGACGATGACAATCTTCTGCGCGCCCTCGGCCCGCATGCTCTGCGCGATCTGCACCACGCTGTGGCCCTCGGGCCGCTCACCCACCTGTTGGCCGCCGGTCATGGCGACGGCGTCGTTGTAGAGGATCTTGTAGGTGATGTTCACGCCTGCCGCGATGGCCTGGCGCACCGCCAGCAGGCCGCTGTGAAAGTAGGTGCCGTCGCCCAGGTTGGCAAAGATGTGCTGGTCGGTGGTGAACGGCTGCTGCCCCACCCACGGCACGCCCTCGCCGCCCATCTGGGTGAAGCCCACGGTGCTGCGGTCCATCCAGGTGGCCATGAAGTGGCAGCCGATGCCGGCCATCGCGCGCGAGCCTTCAGGCACCTTGGTGGAGGTGTTGTGCGGGCAGCCTGAGCAAAACCAGGGCTGGCGATCGGCACCGGGCACGCCGCCACCGACGTTGAGCACCTGCATCGCGTGCTCCTTGGCGTCGATGATGGCCATCTGGGCGTCAATGCGGGCCGTCATGGCCGCGTCCAGGCCGAGTTTTTTCACGCGCTGTGCAACGGCGCGCGCGATCATCGCGGGCGACAGGTCGGCGTTGGCACGCAGCAGGGTGCGGTCGGTCGGGTTGGCCATCGACCACTCGCCACCGGAGAAATCGCCCTCCACCTCGTTGAACTTGCCCAGCACGTTGGGGCGCACGTCGGCGCGCCAGTTGTACAGTTCTTCCTTGACCTGGTATTCAATGACCTGGCGTTTTTCCTCCACCACCAGAATCTCGCGCAGCCCGGTGGCAAATTCGCGCGTGCCCTGCGCTTCCAGCGGCCACACCACACCCACCTTGTGCAGGCGGATGCCGATCTGGCGGCAGGTGGCGTCGTCCAACCCGAGGTCGAGCAGCGCCTGGCGCGTGTCGTTGTAGGCCTTGCCACTGGCGATGATGCCGAAGCGGTCGTTCGGACCCTCGATGGCGTTGTAGTTCAGCCGGTTGGCGCGAATATAGGCCAGCGCGGCGTACCACTTGTAGTCAAACAGCCGGGCTTCCTGGTCCAGCGCGTGGTCGGGCCAGCGGATGTGCAGGCCACCCGGCGGCATGGCGAAGTCGGTGGGCAGCTGGATCTGCACGCGCTCGGGGTCGATCATCGCGGTGGCGCTGGATTCGACGATCTCCTGAATCGTCTTCATGCCCGCCCACACACCAGCGTAGCGGCTCATGGCGAAGGCGTGGATGCCCAGATCCAGGATTTCCTGCACGCTGGCCGGGAAAAACACCGGCAGGCCGCAGGCCTTGAAGATGTGGTCGCTCTGGTGCGCCGCAGTGGAGCTCTTGGCCACGTGGTCGTCACCGGCCACCGCAATCACGCCGCCCCAGGGCGTGGTGCCCGCCATGTTGGCATGCTTGAACACGTCGCCGGTCCGGTCCACACCCGGCCCCTTGCCGTACCAGATGCCAAATACACCATCGAACCGGTTGGTGCCCGCGGGCGAGAAGCCGAGTTGCTGCGTGCCCCACAGTGCCGTGGCCGCCAGGTCCTCGTTGACCCCCGGCTGGAACACGATGTTCTGCGCCTTGAGGTAGGGGGCCGCCTTCCATAACGCCTGGTCGTAGCCGCCCAACGGCGAACCGCGGTAGCCGCTGATGAACCCGGCGGTGTTCTTGCCCGCCTGCGCATCACGCAACCGCTGCAGCATGGGCAGCTTGACCAGCGCCTGCACGCCACTCATGAAGGCGCGGCCGTAGTCCAGCGAGTATTTGTCGTCCAGCGTGACGGTTTCCAGGGCCTTGCGGATGTGTTCGGGCAGCGGCGCGTTCATAGAGGCATGTCTCCAGAGTTTGGGAAAGTGTATGCCGACGCTTCGGATATGTCTTTGCTTTCTATGCTCTGATTTGGCTATGATGAGAAAGAATCTTTCTTAAAAGGCGGTCAATTGAGCACTCTTGACAAGTTTGACCTGGCCATTCTCCAAGAGTTGCAGGCCGATGGGCGCCTGACCAACACAGAACTTGCGCAGCGCGTGGGCCTGTCAGCCGCGCCCTGCTGGCGCCGCGTGCGGGCACTGGAAGAGGGCGGTTACATCAAGGGCTACCGCGCCGAGATCGACCGCCACAAGATCGGCCTGGACGTGCTGGCTTTTGTGCGGCTGGACGCCGACCGCGACACCGGCAACGTCACCCGCGGGCTGGAAGAGGCCATCCGCAAGCTGCCGGAGGTCATCTCGTGCCATTACATCAGCGGCACCGGCACTTTCGAACTGCAGGTGGTATCGCGCGACCTCAACAGCTTTTCGCGTTTTGCGCGCGAGGTGCTGATCAACCTGCCCAATGTGAAAGACCTGAACACCAGCTTTTCGCTGGGCGAAGTCAAGGCGAGCAGCAGCCTGCCGCTGGACCATCTGCAGGGCTGAGACGCTCGCGGCCACAGGCCCGCTCATCACATCCGGGGCATTTACCCCGTGTCCCAGCAAGGGCATTCGAGGCACAAATCGGCAAAATTCGGCCGGACTTGAGCCATTTTTGAAACCGCTTGTCGCCCAAACTCAACCGTTTGTTCATCAAACGCTTCCAATTCATTGAATCCGTGACTTTTTCGACGGTTTCCGTCTTGCCCTGAGCCGTTCAAACCTCTACCATCCTCCCTACTTTGTGTAGGTGAAAACCCTACGTCGTTGGTTGAAACATTCTGACTTGCCGCCTGCGGTGGGTCTCTCAGAAAGGAAAGTCTGTGCGCAAGAACCTGATGATCAAAACCGCCGTGGCCCTGGCCCTGGCGACCCCCCTGCTGGCTTCGGCCGAGTCGCAATTTGTGGTCGGTACCGGCGCGGCATCGGCCAAGCTCGATTTCCGCGTGGTCATTCCACGCGTGCTGTTTTTGGGCGTGGGTTCCGGCGCTGCCGCCCTGTCCACCACCGCCACGGTCGACCGCCTGACGTTTGACTACACCACCAACCCCAACACCATCGGTTCCGGTGCCGCTGCGGCCAGCATCACCAACACCGCCGGTTTCGTCGGCAACGCCTTCCCGGTGCGTGTGTTTGGCAACAACGGCCAGGTGCACCTGGCCGCGGCCGGTGGCCCCAACCTGACCAGCGGTACCGACACCATTCCGTTCACGCAGATCACCGGCACCTCGGACAGCATCGACCTGCCCAACCCGGTGCTGGGTGCCGCGGCAGTGAACGTGGCCGCCAGCGCCGGCAAAGTCACCGACCGCACCGCCAACTGGACTTTCACCTACACCAACACCGTGGTTGCGGCAGCCGGCACCTACGACGGGCAAGTCACCTACACGGCTTCCATGCCTTGATATGCCCACAGCCCGTGGCAACCTAAGAGGCTGCGGACCGTTGTTGACATGGGCCCACACGGCCCCCACATTGCGGAGGGCCCGTTCCAACGGCCCTCCGTTGTGCATTTTGAAGCCGCTTTTTGTCTTTTTTGACCGGCCCGCGTTCGCTACACTGCCCCTGAACATGCCCCACTTCATGCGCCACTTCGCGCTTTCACGGCGCCAACGCCAGGCCCTGCGCGGCCTGCTGGTGGCGCTGTGCTGCGCGCAACTGGCGGCAGCACACGCGTGGACGATCAACATCGGCGCTGCGCCGCGTCGCGTGTTTTTGCAAGTGGGCAACGGCACCTTCAACGCCAACAACGCGCTGGTCAACCAGGTCAGCGTCAACGTGCCGGCCAACCAGGTGGGCACCGGCACGGCCCAACCCATGACCAGCAACAGCACCCAGGCCAACAGCCCGCTGGACAACTTCACCGTTTGCGTGCCGCCCGCCCAGGTCTATGTGGGCGGCTCTTATCGGCGCAGCAACGCGGGCAACGGCCCGGCCACGGCGCGCTTGCAGGTCTCGTCGCCCGCCAGTCTGGTCAGCGCCGCAGGAGACACCATTCCGTTCACCGAGATCAGTTGGACCATCACCTCGCTGGGCCCGGACAACAACCCCAACGTGATCCCGGCCGGCGCCTTCACGGGCGGCGTGCAGACCCTGGCCACCTTCACCGCCAACACCTACAACGAGAACTGCCACATCTTCTCGTACGCCAACAGCGCGCCCCGCGCGGCCGGCACTTACGACGGGCGTGTGACCTACACGCTGACCGCCCCATGATGCCGCTTCGCACGACCCGTTGGTTAGTGGGCCTGCACGGGCTCTTGCTGGCGCTGGCCAGCGCCCATGCGGGCGCCGCCACCGTGCGACTGGACGACTCGGGCAGCTA
>JBGSNW010000538.1:0-5858 GCA_041739435.1 Burkholderiaceae bacterium | reverse complement strand
GGCGCGAGCACGGCCAGCTTCACGGCCACGGCCACAGGGCTGAGCGGCTCGGTGACACTGCCCGCGAACGGGGTGGTGACGGTGACCTTCCGGGTCAGCGTGGACGCGGGGGTCACGGGCGCCATCACCAACACGGCCGGCGTGAGCGTGCCCCCGGGCGCCACCGACACCACCCCCAGCAACAACACGGGCACGGCGGTGGTGACGATCACCCCGGTGGCAAACGCGGTGGTTTCAGGCGTTGCGTATTACGACGTCAATCGTGACCGATTCCTGAGTGGTGGCGATCAACCCCTGGTGGGTTTCCGTGTCGAACTGCTCTCTGTGACCGGCACCGCCACAAACGTGGTGGGCAGTGCCACCACGGATGCCAGCGGTCGCTACACCATCGCTGGGCAATCGCCCGGCAACAACTACCGCATCCTGTTCCGCGACCCGACAGGCAATACGGTTTATGGAACACCATTCAACCAGGCGACCCAGACGCAAGGGGGGCAGCCGTCAACCGGAACCAATTCCCTGACCAGTGCGATTTCCCCGTCGCAGGTTGTGCCTGTGGCCGGCTTCATTGACGGCATCACTTTGTATGCAGGTGACAACACGATCAACCAGAACCTGCCACTGGATCCCAGCGGGGTGATTTACGACGCGTTGCAACGGACTCCGATTGCCGGCGCGACCGTCCGGATCGTTGGTCCTTCGGGTTTTGATCCGGCCCTGCATTTGCTGGGAGGCGCGGCCAATGTTTCCCAGCTTACGCCAGCGATCGGGGCATATCAGTTCCTGATGTTGCCAGGTGCCCCATCCGGGGTTTACAGCATCGAAGTAGATCCTCCAACCGGATACGCCAATGTGCCTGCGGCACAAGGTGGCGTGGCGCCGCCGCAGGGCCTGTTCAACGTGCCCGCAGGCGTGAACGCGATCCAGGCTCAGGCGACACCGCCTGCTCAGGGGGTTACCGGGGTTGGCCCGTTGGGGGGTGTAGGCACGCAGTACTTCCTTCAGTTTGCATTTGCCTTCCCAGGCTCGGGTGATGTGCTGAACAACCACATTCCCCTGGACCCCCTGGCCTCGGGGGCCATATTGATCAGCAAAGTCGGCAGCAAAGCGGTGGCCGAACTCGGTGATTCGGTTCAGTACACCATCCGCATTCGCAACACCACCGGGGCGCCGACGCCTGGTGTCCGGGTTGAAGACGTCCTGCCACCCGGCTTCCGCTACATCCTGGGGACCGCCCGGGTCGGCAATGTCACGATTGCGAATCCCGATGGTGGTGTGGGTCGCAATCTGACGTTCAACGTTGGCGACGTTGCCGCGAACTCCACGGTTGAGTTGACGTACTTTGTTCGCCTTGGTGTCGGGGCAGCCCAGGGTGGCGGCATCAACCGTGCCACGGCGGTATTCGCGGGTCCTGGCGGTGTGGTGGTTCGCTCGAACACTGCGCAGTTCAAGGTGAACGTGCAAGGGGGTGTCTTCAGCAACGAAGGATGCATTGTTGGCAAGGTGTACGTCGACTGGGATGGGGACCACATGCAGGACAACGCGGGCGGCTCTCGTGAATTGGGCATCCCGGGCGTCCGGCTGGTCATGCTGGATGGCAGCTATGTCATCACCGACAGCGAAGGGAAATACAGCATCTGTGGCGTCAGGAGTCAGACCCATGTGATCAAGGTGGATCGGTCCACGTTGCCGCGTGGTGCACGCATGGTGCCTTCGAGCAACCGCAACGCCGGTGTGGGTGACAGCCTGTTTGTTGACCTCAAAGGCGGCGAACTGGCACGCGCAGATTTCATTGAAGGTTCGCGCAGCGAGGACGTACTGAACCAGATCAAGGCCCGTCGTGCCCAGGGCGGGGTGGATGCGCCGGAGGCCGAGAAGGGGCGTTCGCTGAAGATTGAAAACAATCCCATGGAGGGGCGGCAACAAATTCTGCCCTTGCCACGCCAGAGCGGGCAGCCATCGGTGCTTCCAGGAGGCATCCAATGAGGCGCTGGCACTGCATGTCGGCTCACGAGACGAAACGTCGCTCGCCGGTGGCGCTGGCGGTCGTGCTGTTGATGCACGGGGCAGCGATCGCCCAAACCGCGCCTTTTGCGTCAAGTGCCGATGTGCTGGGCGGGCGCAATTTGTTCGAAGCCGCCGGACAGGAAGGAATCGGCCCACGACCGTTCACTTCGTTTGCCGAGCGTCTGACCACGTCCGTGGACAAGATATTGATCAAGGTGGCCTCGGACAACCTGGCCGCGGATGGTGTCAGCGGGACCGATGTCAGTGTGCAGTTGCTGGATGGCAAGGGGCAGGCGATCCGTGGCGAGGTGGACGTCACCATTGAAGTGGACGGTGGCGCGCGGATTCTCCTGCCGGGGCGTCTGACCTCCGAGTCGGGTGCTGACCGTGGTGATGTTGACCGCATCGAGCCTGGAATCCAGGCGATCGTGAAAAACGGACAACTCCAGTTCAAACTGATCGCACCCTACAGGCCTGAAGCCGTGAACCTGCGGGTTTCAGTGCGCGGCGTTGTTCAACGGACGGTTGTCCGGTATGTGCCGGACCTGCGCGAGATGATCGCCGTTGGCCTGCTGGAAGGCCGCGTTCGCTCGGATCGTTTCGACCCGCGCAAGATTGCCCCCGCCGGCGACGACGACGGCTTCGATACAGAACTGCGTGGCTTTACCAAGGACTTCAATGGAGGCAAGTCCCAGGCGGGTGGTCGTGCTGCGCTGTACCTCAAGGGGAAGATCAAAGGCGAATACCTGCTGACGCTCGCCTACGATTCCGACAAATATCCGCGCAACACACTGTTCAAGGATGTCAATCCCAACGACTTTTACCCTGTGTACGGAGACTCCAGCGTCCGTGGGGTGGATGCCCAGAGCAACAGCAAGCTCTATGTGCGTGTCGATGACAAACTCAGCTATCTGCTGTGGGGCGACTACACCACGCAAGACACCAACCCGGCACGGCAGCTGAGTCAATACAGTCGCTCGCTGACCGGCGCGCGCGGTCATTACGAGGAGGGGCGGGTGACGGCGAACGGTTTCGCGGCGCAACAGTCCTACCGGCAGGTGATCGATGAGTTCCCGGCGCGAGGGGTGTCCGGACCCTACGCAGTGTCCAACCCCAGCGGTATCAAAGGGTCCGAGAAAATCGAGATCGTTGTGCGCGACCGCAACCGGCCTTCGCTGGTGCTCAAGACCACTGCGCTGACGCGCACCAACGACTACGAGTTTGAACCGTTTGACGGCAAGATCCTTTTCCGTGCGCCTATCCCGAGCTTTGACGACCAGCTCAATCCTGTTTCCATCCGGGTCACCTACGAGGTTGAACAGGGTGGGGACAGTTTCTGGGTCTACGGCGCGGATGGCGCCCTGAAGCTGACGGACACGCTCACCATCGGCGTTGCTGCCGTGCGTGATGAAAACCCGGCCGCGCCCTATGACGTGCAGGGTGCCAGCGTGCATCTGAAGCTGACGAAAAATACGGAGTTCATCGCCGAAGTCGCGCGCACGAGCAGCGTGGTCAACACCAATGCCAACGGCTTCAACACCAACAACAGCAATAACTTTGTGGGGAAATCCGGCGAGCTGACCGGCTCGGCAGCGCGGCTGGAAATTCGCCACTCTGATGACGCCTTGCGCCTGCGTGGCTACGTCGTCGACGCCGGGAACAATTTCAACAATTCGTCGGCGGGCATTACCGGGGGCAAGCGGGAGGCCGGTGTCGCTGGCGCCTACCAGATCAACAAGCAGATTTCGGTCAACGCCGAAGCGACGCGCTCGGATGACCGGATTCTCGACACCCGCAGTGACGCGGTTGCCGTCGGACTTGATCTGAAGCTTTCGGACCGCCTCACCATCGGCGGGGGCGTGCGCCAGGTCCGTCAGGACGCCGTCACCTTGACCAGCCTGACGGGCAACGCCTGCTCCAACGGGGCCACCGGCAGCAGCACCGGTTTCAACAGCGGCTTTGGCATCAGTCAGCAGGGCAATCAGCAAATCGATCCGGCCACCGGCTTGCCCGTGGTGTGCTCGCCCACCAGCCTGTCGTCCACACTGCCGGTGGCGCCGACATCGCTGGATCGCACCTCGGTGTTCGGTCGGGTGGGTTACAAACTGACCGACACCGTCAATCTGTTGGGTGAAGTGCAGCGCGAAACCGGCGCCGACAGCACCACCCTGTACCGCGTTGGCGCCGACTGGCGACTTGATGAAAAAACCCGGCTGTACTCACGCTACGAACACGCCCGCACGTTTGGCGGCGCCTACGGTCTCGGCGTGGGCGATACCGCCAACACCTTCAACGTTGGCGTGGACACGCAATACATGAAGGACGGTTCGCTCTACAGTGAATACCGTCTGCGTGATGCCACCAACGGACGCGATGTCCAGACCGCCGTGGGCTTGCGCAATGGCTGGCGCGTGGCCGAGGGTTTGCGCTTGTTGACCAACGTGGAGCGCCTCGCGGCCACCTCGGGCAATGCAACGGCGGCCGGACTGGGCCTTGAATACACGGCCAGCGAGTTGTGGAAGGGCTCCGGCCGCGTCGAGTGGCGCGAAGACTCCCAGAACACCAACTGGTTGCTCACGGCCGGTCTGGCCCGCAAGATAGACCGCAACTGGACCCTGCTGGCGCGGGATTTCGCCAGCCGCGTGCTGCCGCGGGCGGTCGGCGCTGCCGACCGTACCCAGAACCGGTTCCAGATCGGATTTGCCTATCGGCCCGTGGACAACAACAAATTTGACGCGCTTGGGCTGTACGAGCACCGGATCGACGACGACCGAGCCGCCCAGACCGACAGCACCGCGCACATTGCCAACGTTCGGGCCAACTACCACCCCACGCGGGTCTGGACCCTGTCGGGGCGTGCAGCGTTCAAGCGCGTGAATGAACTCCTGCTGGGCACCGTGCGCGACAGCTACAACGCTGGGCTGCTTGGCGGCCGTGTCACTTACGACGTGACCAACCGCTGGTCGGTGGGTGGATTGTTTTCCGTGCTGCAGGGCCAGAACAGTGCGCGCCAGTATGCCTATGGTCTGGAAGTCGGTTATGTCGTGATGGACAACCTGTTTGTGACGCTGGGCTACAACTGGAGCGGGTTCCGCGACGGCGACCTCACAGGGGGTGACTACACCAACCGTGGCTGGGTGCTGGGCATGCGATACAAGTTTGATGAAGATCTGTTCAAGCGGAACGATCCGGCCGTGAACAAAACCTTGAGCCCCACCGTGGCACCTGCCCAACCATGAAGAGGATGGCCATGAAAAAAATTCTTGCCTTGAGCGCACTGGCATCGATCCTGGCGGGTTGTGGCAGTTTCTCCGGCACCAACGAAACCGTTCGGCCATCCAGTGCGGCGGGTCACGCGACACTGAATCCGCAATCCAGTCGTGTCACCGACGGCCGCATCCTGGCGGATCGGCAGACGCTGGAGTCGGTGCAACAGCGGTTGCGCCTGCTCAATGAAGGTGGCGTTCCCCAGAGCAACTATCCGTTGGCCAAGGCCCAGTGCTGGCTGGACACGGCCAAGTCGCAGTACCACGAGAACGACCGCACGGGTTACATTGAGGAATCGCTGACAGAGTCCATCAAGATCGTCCAGGCGCTGGAGGCGGACCGATCTGCCCAGGTTGGCCAAGAGACCCCGCTGGTGGCACGCAGCACACGGCTGCGCCCCGACCTGTGGACGGCACTGGAGCGCTACAAGTCCCAACCGACCCTGCTTCGTTGCACTGCCCGCACGGTGGCCTGTGCCGAGGTGCGGCTGGTGCGCGCGGGGCATGCCGACGAACAGACGGGTTGGCGCCAGGCGACGCCCCACGTGCAGATGGTGGAAGACGCGCTGCGCGTTGCGGCGCAGG
>JBGSNW010000532.1:0-6937 GCA_041739435.1 Burkholderiaceae bacterium | reverse complement strand
GGCGCTGGCGGCGGGCGCCACTTGCGCTGCGGTGGGTGCGGGCGCGGGTTGACGCAGGCTGGGCGGATCAAACAGCAGCGTGTAATCGCGCACGATCCGGCCGTTGGACCACTGGGTTTCCAGAATCAGGTCGAGGAACGGATCGTTGACCGGACGAGGGCTGGTCAGGCGCAGAAACGAGCGCCCATCGGGCCGCTTCTGCAGCTGAACCGTTACCGAAGAGACGAGTATGTTGTAGTCGAGGCCCGAAGCGCGAAATGTCTCGGGGGATGCAACCGTTGCGCGCAGGCTCGACGCTTCGTCGGCGTTGATGTCGGGAATGTCGATTTCGGCCCGCAGGGGCTCGCCCAGCGCCGACAGCACGTTGATGCGGCCCAGCGCGAGCGCTTGGGCATCGACACTGGCCAGACCGAAAGTCAGCGCCATTGCGGTGGCCAGCGCAGGCATTTTCCAGCCTTGGCGGGGAAAACCGGCCTTGCCCGAAGTGGTGACAGACTTGTAGCGCATATTTATTCTCATAGTGCCGACGCACGCCTTGACGCTGAATGGTGGAAACAACATTAGCATCAATGGCTTAGACTGACAAGCTGAGAAGCTGGATAAGTTCCCGCAGGCCCTTGTCAGGGCGGATTCAGGGGGGCGACCTGTTGTCAGAGACCAACGTCTTGTTTCGTTTGGTTGCAGACGCCCGGTCGGCCCTGTGCAGCGGTTGCCGAATCAATGGGACAGCAAAATTCGCAGCATGCGGCGTAACGGTTCCGCGGCCCCCCACAGCAATTGGTCGCCGATGGTGAACGCACCCACGTACTCGGGGCCCATCGCCATCTTGCGAATGCGCCCCACAGGGATTGTCATCGTGCCTGTCACGGCCACGGGCGTGAGCTCGCGCACGGTGGCCTCGCGCGTGTTGGGCACCACCTTCACCCATGTGTTGTCGGCGGCCAGCATGGCTTCGATGTCGGCCAGCGGCACGTCTTTTTTCAGCTTGAAGGTCAACGCCTGGCTGTGGCAGCGCATGGCGCCCACGCGCACGCAGAAACCGTCCACCGGAATGGCCGGGGCGCTGAAGCCCTCGCCCTGGCCCAGGATCTTGTTGGTCTCGGCCATGCCCTTCCACTCTTCGCGGCTGACGCCATTGCCCAGGTCCTTGTCGATCCACGGAATCAGGGAGCCGCCCAGCGGCACGCCAAAGTTGGCCGTCTCGGCCTCGCTCAGGCTGCGCTGGCGGGCGATGACCTTGCGGTCGATCTCGAGAATGGCGCTCTTGGGGTCGTCCAGCAGGGCCCTGACCTCGGCGTTCAGGGTGCCGTACTGCGTGAGCAGCTCGCGCATGTGCTGCGCGCCGCCGCCCGAGGCCGCCTGGTAGGTCTGCGTGCTCATCCACTCGACCAGCCCGGCCTTGTACAGCGCGCCCACGCCCATCAGCATGCAGCTCACCGTGCAGTTGCCGCCGATCCAGTTGTTGCCGCCCCTGGCCAGCGCGTTCTGGATGACCGGCAGGTTGACAGGGTCGAGGACGATGACCGCGTCGTCCTGCATGCGCAGCGTGGAGGCGGCATCGATCCAGTGCCCCTTCCAGTCGGCCGCGCGCAGTTTGGGAAACACTTCGCTGGTGTAGTCGCCACCCTGGGCGGTGATGATGATGTCGCAGCGCTTGAGCGCGTCGATGTCGCTCGCGTCCTTCAGGGTGGTCTCGTTCTTCGCCATGGCCGGGGCCTTGCCGCTGGCGTTGGAGGTGGAGAAAAACAGCGGCTCGATCAGGTCGAAGTCTTTTTCCTCGACCATGCGGTCCATCAACACCGAACCGACCATGCCGCGCCAGCCGACCAAACCAACCAACTTGCTCATTTCAATGCCCTTTCCAAAGTTAAACAGTGCCACGCCTGACTGTTTGCCCGGCTCGTCTGGCCGGGAGGGCACACGACGAAACCGGGCAGGATCAGCCCTTGATGGTCGTGGTTTTGATGGAGGTTGCGCGCGCGGCCCCCCCCACCTTGGCGGCGGAAGCGGTGTTCAGGGTGAACGGGCAGGCGGCAAACATAGCGAAACATTGTAGCGGAAGCCACCTTGAGCCAGGCTGACAGTGCGGTGGCACGGTCAAAAGCGGGATTTTTAAAAGAAATATGGCAATAGCCCCCGTACAATGGTCATAATTTGCTATTTATTAAATAGCAAAATGCATGGCCTGTGGGTGGATCGCGGCGTAGCGTCAGCGCACGAAAAAGAAAAAGTGAACCAGTACCCGCAAGTACGTTCAAGTCGTAACCTGGTCGGGGATGGTTCGAGTTTCTCGGCATTGATAAACGCCAATTTCCGGGCACGGAGAGTGGTATGTCCGGGGAACTTCTCACCCGCGAAATCAAACTCAGGTCAGGGCTCGCAGCGCATTTCTGCCATCAACCGGCCACAGTTTCTGCAATCAGAACATCGGCCGGGATGCCCAGGCTGTGGTGCAGTCTGCGGATCATGGCCAAGGTCAACGGTCGTTTGCGGTTCAAGACCTCGTAGACGCGATTGCTCTTGCCGATGATCGGCTCCAGATCTTTGACGGACAGTCCGCTTTGATCCATCCGGAATTTGATCGCCTCCACCGGATCAGGCGCCGCGATGGGAACGTGCTTGGCCTCGTAGGCCTGCACCAGCGTGGCCAGGATGTCCAGGCGATCCCCCGCTGGGCTGCCCGGATCGGGGTCAGACGCCATCAGCGCTGAAATCTCTTTGAGGGTGGTTCTGTAGTCTGCTTCGGTGTGGATGGGGCGGATGTCCATGTTTTCCTCCGTGGTTGGTCAGGCCGCATCGATGGTCTCTGCGTCGACGGCGTCGTACTCCTTGTGGGTGCCGACAAACTTCACGTAGACGATCTGCAGCTTGTAGGCGACGGCAACGATCAGCCGATAGTCATTGCCCTTGATGTTGAAAACCACGCGACGGTTCTTCAGCACGCTGGCGCTGCGGTATCGCGCCTTAATGTCGGCGGGCTGAGTCCAGGTCGCATTCGTGGCTTCCTCGTACCAGGCTTTGAGCGGCTGTTCGGTCTCGGGATGTTGCTCCCAGAAGGCCCGAAGGGTCGACACCGCAATCACTCGCATTGGTTGAAGTTTAGTCCCAAGTTGGGACTAATACAAGTAACCCACAGTTCAAACGCGATCAGCCCAGAGCCTTGACCACCGCATCCCCCATCTGCGCCGTACCCACTTTGGTCGTGCCTTCGCTCCAGATGTCGGGTGTGCGCAGGCCCTGGGTCAGCACTTTTTGCACGGCGGCTTCGATGCGCTGGGCGGCGGCTTCCTGGTTCAGGCTGAAGCGCAGCATCATCGCGGCGCTCAGGATGGTGGCCAGCGGATTGGCCACGCCTTTGCCGGCGATGTCGGGCGCGCTGCCGTGGCTGGGTTCGTAGAGGCCCTGGTTCCGGCTGTTGAGGCTGGCCGAGGGCAGCATGCCGATGGAGCCGGTGAGCATGGAGGCTTCGTCGCTGAGGATGTCGCCGAACATGTTGCCGGTGACGATCACGTCGAATTTCTTGGGCGCCTTGACCAGTTGCATGGCGGCGTTGTCCACGTACATGTGGTCCAGCGCGATATCGGGGTATTGTTTGGCGACTTCGGTCACCACGTCTTTCCAGAGCTGGAAGGTTTCCAGCACGTTGGCCTTGTCCACGCTGGTGACGCGACCTTCGGTGCCGGCGGCCTTGCGCTTGCGCGCGGCCTGGAACGCCACGTGGGCGATGCGTTCGATTTCGGGGCGGCTGTAGCGCATGGTGTCAAACGCTTCCTCGGCGCCGGGAAAGTGGCCGTCGGTGGCCACGCGACGGCCGCGCGGCTGGCCAAAGTAGATGTCGCCGGTGAGCTCGCGGATGATCAGGATGTCCAGGCCCGCGATCAACTCGGGCTTGAGGCTGGAGGCACCCACGAGTTGCCCGTAGCAGATGGCCGGGCGGAAGTTGGCGAACAGGCCAAGGTTCTTGCGCAGGCCCAGGATGGCCTGTTCGGGGCGAAGCGGGCGGTCCAGTGTGTCGTATTTCCAGTCGCCCACGGCGCCAAAGAGGATGGCGTCGGCCGCCTGGGCCAGCTTGAGCGTGCTGTCGGGCAGGGGGTGGCCGTGGGCCTCGTAGGCGGCGCCGCCGACCAGGGCGGTTTCGAGTTCGAGCGGCAGGCCCAGAACCTGGAGGACCTTGATCGCCTCGGCCACAATTTCGGTGCCGATGCCGTCGCCCGGAAGAACTGCAATTTTCATGACTTTTATAAAATTAATAGCAAACTATTGCCAATTGGCGGGGGCTGAAGGCATATTTTGCTTAAAAAATGCTCAAGAAGCCGTGGTGTGGGCCAACCAGGGCTTCTGGGCCAGCCGGGCCGCTTCAAACGCCTTGATCTTGTCGGCGTTGCGCAGGGTCAGGCCGATGTCGTCCAGGCCGTTGATCAGGCAGTACTTGCGGAACGCCTGCACTTCAAACGGGATTTCCTCGCCTTGTGCCTTCACCACCACCTGGCGTGCCAGGTCGATGGTGAGCTGGTAGCCGGGAAACGCGGCGATTTCGTCAAACAGCCGGGCCACCTGTGCCTCGGGCAAGACGATGGGCAGCAGGCCATTTTTGAAGCAGTTGTTGAAAAAGATGTCGGCAAAGCTGGGCGCGATGACGGCGCGAAAGCCGTACTGGTCCAGCGCCCACGGCGCGTGCTCGCGCGAGGAGCCGCAGCCGAAGTTCTTGCGCGCCAGCAGGATGGACGCGCCGGCGTAGCGGGGCTGATTGAGGATGAAGTCCGGGTTGGGGCGGCGGCTGGCCGGGTCCTGCCCGGGTTCGCCCGCGTCGAGGTAGCGCCAGGCGTCAAACAGGTTGGGGCCGAAGCCGGTCTTGCGGATCGACTTGAGGAACTGCTTGGGGATGATGGCGTCGGTGTCGACGTTCTCCCGGTCCATGGGGGCCACGAGACCGGTGTGTAAGGTGAATGCTTGCATGGGGTGGGGCTACTTTGCGACGTCCTGGATTTTTTCGCCGGCTTTTTTGATGCCCTTGCCGGTGGCTTGTCCGGCGTCCTTGACGTCTTCTTTCACGCCCGCCCAGGTGTTGCAACCGGTCATGGCCCACGAACTGGCAACGATGGCGACGATCAATGCGATGGTTTTCACGCGGTTCTCCTTGGGTGTTGGGTGGTCAGGCGATGGTGCGAATATCGACGAAATGACCATGAACCGCCGCAGCGGCAGCCATGGCGGGGGAAACCAGATGCGTGCGGCCGCCGGCGCCCTGACGGCCTTCAAAATTGCGGTTGCTGGTGGACGCACAGCGCTCGCCCGGCTCCAGCCGGTCGGCGTTCATGGCCAGGCACATCGAGCAGCCCGGTTCGCGCCATTCAAAACCGGCGGCCTTGAAGATTTCGTGCAGGCCTTCGCGCTCGGCCTGCGCCTTGACCAGGCCCGAGCCCGGCACCACCATGGCCACCTTGATGTTCCGGGCCACCTTCTGGCCCAGCTTTCGGACCACGGCCGCGGCCTCGCGCATGTCTTCGATGCGGCTGTTGGTGCACGAGCCGATGAACACCTTGTCGACAAAAAGGTCGTTCAGTGCCTTGCCGGGCGTGAGGCCCATGTAGGTGAGCGCGCGTTCCATGGCGTCGCGTTTGTTGGGGTCTTTTTCGCGGTCGGGGTCGGGCACCAGGGCATCGATGCCCAGCACCATCTCGGGTGAGGTGCCCCAGGTGACCTGCGGCACGATGGCGCTGGCGTCGAGCTCGACCACGGCGTCGAACGCGGCGTCGGCGTCCGAGCGCAGCGTGTTCCAGTAGGCCAGGGCCTGGTCCCATTCGGCGCCGCCGACGAAGCGGCCGGTGGCCGCATCAGTGCCGGGGGCCAGCAGGCGGCCCTTGACGTATTCGATGGTTTTCTCGTCAACCGCCACCAGCCCCGCGCGGGCGCCGGCCTCGATGGCCATGTTGCACACGGTCATGCGGCCTTCCATGCTCAGGGCACGGATGGCGCTGCCGGCAAATTCGATGGTGTAGCCGGTGCCGCCGGCGGTGCCGATCCTGCCGATGATGGCCAGCACGATGTCCTTGGCGGTACAGCCCCGCGGCAACGTGCCTTCAACATTGACCAGCAGGTTTTTGGCCTTTTTGGCCAGCAGGGTCTGCGTGGCCAGCACGTGCTCGACCTCGCTGGTGCCAATGCCATGGGCCAGGGCGCCAAACGCGCCGTGGGTGGAGGTGTGTGAATCGCCGCACACCACCGTCATGCCCGGCAGCGTGGCGCCGCTTTCCGGCCCGATCACATGGACGATGCCCTGGCGTTTGCTGAGAAACGGGAAAAAAGCGGCCGAGCCGAATTCGCGGATGTTGGCGTCCAGCGTGGTGATCTGCTCCTTGCTGATCGGGTCGGTGATGCCGTCGTAGCCCCGCTCCCAGCCGGTGGTGGGGGTGTTGTGATCGGCCGTGGCAACGATCGAGCTGATCCGCCAGACCTTGCGCCCCGCCTGGCGGATGCCCTCAAACGCCTGCGGGCTGGTGACCTCGTGCACGAGGTGCCGGTCAATGTAGAGGATGGCGGTGCCGTCTTCCTCGGTATGGACGACATGTTCATCCCAGATTTTGTCGTACAGCGTGCGTCCCATGGGTGCTTTTCCTTCAGAGTCCACAATTTTATTCGCTTGTGTCGGCACGCCGCCTGCGGGGGGCATTTCCCTGCGACCCGGCGCGGCGTCGCACGGTGGCGGGCGTCAGTCGATCACGGGAGTGTCGGGCTGCAGCGCGCGGACGCGATGGTCCACATAGTAGCCGCCGAATTCGGTGTAGCGCAGCACATGGCGCGCGCATTGCCCGCAGCGCCAGAGGTCGCAGCGGTTGTAAGGGAAAAAAGAGACGGCGACGGGCGCGTCGGGCGATTCGTAGCGGGTGCCGTCGGGGTGGCGCTCCTCAAAGGTGGGCTCGGCCAGCGTCGCGTCGCG
>JBGSNW010000507.1:0-2351 GCA_041739435.1 Burkholderiaceae bacterium | reverse complement strand
CGCGCTGGTGGGCGCGCAGTGGGTGGCCCTGCAACGCTCGCTCGAAGACGGCGCCCCCCTGACCACCACGCTGCGCGCCTGTGCCGGCATGATGAATGAGCTGAAACCGCAACTGCGGGCGCTGCTGCACTACCATTGTGGTGTTTCCACCCTGCGAACCCGGCAGATGATGATGGATCTGCAAAACCTGTCCTGAATGAAGCCTGTCATGAAAACAGCTCTCTCGGTCAATCTGAACAAAGTGGCGCTGGTGCGCAACACACGGCACCTGGGCATCCCGAGCCCGATTCGCGCGGCCACGCTGTGCCTGGACGCGGGCGCCCACGGCATCACCGTGCACCCGCGTCCCGACGCGCGCCACATCCGCAGCGAAGACGTGCATGTGCTGCACCGCCTGCTCAAAACGCGACCGGGCGCCGAGTTCAACATCGAGGGCAATCCGTTTCACAACCTCATGGACTTTGTGCGCCAGATCCGCCCGCACCAGGCGACCTTCGTGCCCGACAGCGAAGGCCAGTTCACCAGCGACCATGGCTGGACTTTCCCCGACGATGCCGCCCGGCTGCAGCCGCTCATCGAAGAGGCCCACGCGCTGGGCGTGCGCGTCAGCCTGTTCATGGACCCGCAGCCCGAGGCCATAGCCGCGGCCAGGGCCGTGAACGCCGACCGCATCGAGCTCTACACCGAAAGCTACGCCAGCGCCTGGGGCACCGCCAGCAAGGACGCCGTGCTGGCCCAGTTTGCCGCCGCGGCGCAGGCGGCGCTGGACGTGGGCCTGCAGGTCAACGCGGGCCACGACCTGAGCCGCGACAACCTCACCGATTTTTTGCGCGCCGTGCCCGGCGTGGCCGAGGTGTCGATCGGCCATGCGCTGATCTCCGACGCGCTGGAGCTGGGCTACACCGCCACGGTGAAGGACTATCTGCGCTGCATCGACGCCGCGGAACCGGCATGAGATCGCCTGCCGCGGCCACGCCATCGTCACCCGCCATCCTGCAGGATCCTCGTCCGGCATGATCCACGGCATCGGCACCGACATCTGCGACGTGCGGCGCGTGCGCGCCAGCTTCGAGCGCCACGGCGAACGTTTTGCCCGCAAAATCCTCTGCGACGGCGAACTTGCCACCTGGCGTTCACGCACCGCGCGCAACCCCGAACGTGGTCTGCGCTATCTGGCCACGCGCTTTTCCGCCAAAGAGGCCTTCAGCAAGGCGGTGGGCCTGGGCATGCGCATGCCCATGACCTGGCGGCTGTGCGAGGTGGCCAAGCTGCCCAGCGGCCAGCCGGTGATCGTGCTGCACGGCGCGCTCAAGGCCTGGTTCGAGGCCCAGGGCCTGCAGGCCCACATCACCGTGACCGACGAGACCGACTACGCCGCCAGTTTCTGTGTTGTAGAGAAAATTGGCACTTAGCCCCCGTCAAATGGCGATAGTTGGCTATCAAAAATGTATTAATTCGTGCAAACAAAGCCTGACATGACCCAACCCGCCCCCCTCATCCTCGACGTTGAAGGCACCCGCCTGACCCCCGCCGACCGTCGGCGCCTGGCCCATCCGCTGACCGGCGGGCTGATCCTGTTCGGCCGCAACTGGACCGACCGTGCGCAACTGGCCGCACTGTGCGCCGAGATCAAGGCGGTGCGAGCCGACCTGCTGATCTGCGTCGACCACGAAGGCGGGCGCGTGCAGCGCTTTCGCACCGACGGTTTCACCCACCTGCCGCCCATGCGCGCGCTGGGCGAGCTGTGGATGAACAAGCCACTGGAGGCCACCAATGCCGCCACCGCCGTGGGCTACGTGCTGGGCGCCGAACTGCGCGCCTGTGGCGTCGACTTCAGCTTCACCCCGGTGCTGGACCTGGACCATGGCGAAAGCAGCGTCATCGGCGACCGTGCCTTCGCGCGCGACCCGCGCGTGGTGGCGCTGCTGGCCAAGAGCCTGATGCACGGGCTGCTGCAGGCCGGCGTGGCCAACTGCGGCAAACACTTTCCGGGGCATGGGTTTGTGCGGGCTGATTCGCACACCGACATTCCAGTGGACCGGCGCAGCCTCAAGGCCATCCTGGCCGACGACGCCGCGCCTTACGGCTGGCTAGGCACGACGCTGGCCAGCGTCATGCCCGCGCACGTGGTCTATCCCAGGGTGGACGCGCGCCCGGCCGGGTTTTCCAGCCGCTGGCTCAACGACATCCTGCGTCGGCAGCTGGGGTTTGGTGGCGCGATTTTCAGCGACGATCTGTCCATGGCCGGCGCCCGCCGGATCGACGGGCGCGAGGTCAGCTACGCCGAGGAGGCCATCGAGGCCCTCAACGCCGGCTGCGACATGGTGCTGCTGTGCAACCAGAGCGTGGAC
>JBGSNW010000501.1:0-8297 GCA_041739435.1 Burkholderiaceae bacterium | reverse complement strand
TGCGCTGGTTCGGCCGCCGCAGCGGCGCGAAAGTCAGCATCCTGCGCATCCCCGGCATCTACGCCAGCAACCGCCCCGGCGGCCACCCGCGTGAACGTCTCTTGCGTGGCACGCCGGTGCTGTTGGACGAAGACGATGTCTACACCAACCACATCCACGCCGACGACCTGGCCCGCGCCAGCCTGGCCGTGTTGTGGCGCGGCCGACCCCAGCGCATCTACAACGTCTGCGACAACAGCCAGCTGCGCATGGGTGACTACTTTGACCTCGCCGCCGACCTGTTCGGCCTGCCCCGCCCGCCCCGCGTGGCCCGCAACACCGCACGCGACGAACTGCCACTGCTGCTGCTGAGCTTCATGAGCGAATCGCGCCGACTCGACAACACCCGCATGAAAAACGAACTGCGGCTGCGGCTGCGGTACCCGGAGGTGGAAATGGGGTTGCGCGAGGCGGTGTAGGCGAGCGAAACGGACCCACGCCCGCCTTCTTCATTTTTATGGTCAACTTGACTTGAATTCGTCTATAGACGAAAATATTCATGTATCGAATTGAGCACTATCTGAGTGCCGGTGAGCACAAGGACCTGTACATCGACTGGCTGCAACGGCTTCGCGACGGCCAGGCCAAGGTGGCCGTGGTTCGGCGGGTGACACGCGTCGAACTGGGCAACTTTGGCGATTACAAGTTCTGTCGTGACGGCGTATGGGAACTTCGCATCGATGTGGGACCGGGTTACCGGGTGTATTACGCTGTAGCGGGGCACCGCGTGGTGCTGTTGCTGTGTGGCGGCGACAAGCGGACGCAGGATGCGGATATTGCCCGGGCGGTGGACTATTGGCAGGACTGGCAACGGAGAGCGGACGATGAAAAGTAAACCCCATGACGACGCGATGGCCGAGCTGTATCGTGGCGATCCAGCGCTCGCGCTGGAGGTCATCAACGGCATCCTCGAAGACGGCGACCAGGCCGAGTTGCTGATCGTGTTGCGCCAGATGGCGCAGGCATTTGGCGGGGTGCAAGCCGTGGCCGAGCAGGCCCACTTGAACCCGACCCAGCTCTATCGCACGCTTTCGCCAAAGGGGAACCCGGCACTCAGCAGCTTGTCCGCCATTCTCAAGGCGATGGGACTGCGGTTGGCGGTGCAGCCGCTGGCTGCGTCGGTACACGTCACCTGAATGCGGCCCTGTGCCTGGAACGTGGCACAGAATGGTCTGGCGACTTTTTTGTATCAGCCGTCGGAAGCGTCACCCATGTCGTGTCCGTCGGTGGTTTCCTTGCGGGCAGCAAGCGAAACGGACCAATGCCCGCCTTCTTCCTGCTTCACGGCCAGCAGGTCATAGGTCTTCACCATGTCAAGCAAGCCGGAGTGACCGTAGACCTTGGGAGAGAACGCTGGATCGGTGCGCTTGAGGTATTGCCCCAAGGGGCCGAGACCCACCTTGCCTTCGGATGTGTCACTTGCCAACAAGGTGACGGCTTCGATCACAAACTTGGGGCGTCGCTTGGGGGAGGGCTTGGGAGGCTCCGGTTTGTTGGGGTCAGGCTTGGGTGCCGTCGGTTTGGCATTGGCCTTGTCTTCGACTTCGGGGACGGGCTCAGGGGGTGTCCATTCAAAGAACTGGTCACTGGCGTTGCGCAATGCGTCAGGAGACTTGACCTCGCCCACGATGTAGACCGTCGCCCCGCGCTCACGCAGTTTGCGGCACAGGTAAGCAAAATCGGAATCGCTGGTGACCAGACAAAATGTATCGGCACGCTGGTCAAACAGGGCTTCCACAGCGTCCAGCGCCAATGCGATGTCGGCCGTGTTTTTGCCGGCGGCATACTGGTACTGCAAGCAAGGCGTGAAGGCCAGTCGCACCAGGGCCTCTTGCCATTTGTTGGCCAATGTGGTGTGGTTGCCGTAGCCGCGGCGCAGCACGACCCGGCCAAATTGCGCCACCACGCGAAGTGCGTACTCCAGGATTTCGGGCTTGGTGTTGTCGCAGTCCACCAGCACCGCGACTCGTGCACTGCCTTCATGATCGTTGTTTGACAAATTCAACTCCCCCTGCAGGCTCCATCATAGGGGCGCGTTGGCAATTGGTGAGTGATCCGGAATCGAATCCCGCGCAGCTGCGCTTCCACGTGAATGCCCACGCGCCCGCGGGCTCGCGAGTGCAAACCGGGTGACGGATTTCTGGGGAGTGGTGCCCGGGGCCGGAATCGAACCGGCACGCCTTGCGGCGGGGGATTTTGAGTCCCCTGCGTCTACCAATTTCACCACCCGGGCAAGGGTATGGGAGGAGCGAAATTATGGCACAGTGCGGGGATGACAAAGCCTGTGCAATACCCCACCCTTGAAGACGCCATCGGCAAGACGCCGCTGGTGGCCCTGCAGCGCATTGGCGCGGCCGACAACGCCCGGCGCGGCAACGTTGTGCTGGGCAAACTCGAAGGCAACAACCCGGCCGGTTCGGTGAAGGACCGGCCCGCGCTGTCGATGATCCGGCGCGCCGAGGAGCGCGGCGAGATCAAGCCGGGCGACACGCTGATCGAGGCCACCTCGGGCAACACCGGCATTGCACTGGCGATGGCGGCGGCCATCAAGGGCTACCGCATGGTGCTCATCATGCCGGAAGACCTGTCGATCGAGCGCGCCCAGACCATGAAGGCGTTTGGCGCCGAGCTGATTCTCACGCCCAAGAGCGGTGGCATGGAATACGCGCGCGATCTGGCCGAGATCATGCAAAAAGATGGCAAGGGCCGCGTGCTCGACCAGTTTGCCAACGCCGACAACCCGCGCATCCACTACGAGACCACCGGCCCCGAGATCTGGGCCGACACGGGTGGGCGCATCACCCATTTCGTGAGCGCCATGGGCACCACGGGCACCATCACCGGCGTGTCGCGTTTTCTCAAGGAGAAAAACCCGGCGGTGCGCATCGTGGGGGCGCAGCCCAGCGAGGGTTCGCGCATCCCCGGCATCCGCAAGTGGCCCGAGGAATACCTGCCCAAGATTTACGACGCCAGCTGTGTGGACGAAATGGTCTACGTGAGCCAGGACGCGGCCGAGGACATGGCGCGGCGCATCGCGCGCGACGAAGGCATCTTTGCCGGCATTTCGGCGGCCGGGGCGTGCTGGGTGGCGCAGGAAATCGCCAAAACCGTTGAAAACGCCACCATCGTCTTCATTGTGTGCGACCGGGGCGACCGTTACCTGTCCACCGGGGTTTTTCCCGCTTGATTCAAGAAAAATTGGCATTTAGCCCCCGTCAAATGGACATAGTTTGCTATTTTTATAGTAGTTTTTAATGTACCTTTCGGCGTGGTCGATGACGACGCGCGCTTCGCTTGAACGCTTAAAATCAGCCTGCAGCTTCAGGATTTCACCATGCACGTCGCCCAGGAAATCGATACCCGCGGACTCAATTGCCCGCTTCCCATCCTCAAGGCCAAAAAAGCCCTGACGGGCCTCGACAGCGGCCAGTTGCTGCGTGTCATCTCCACCGACGCCGGCTCCATCCGCGACTTTCAGGCCTTTGCCAAGCAAACCGGCAACGAGCTGGTGGACCAGCAGACCGTGGGCGCTGACTTCATTCATGTGCTGCGTCGCCGGTGATGCGGTTGTGTCGGGCCATCGACACCCGCACCGCCGAACGCTAAAGTAGCGCCTGGGGCAGGCCCGCCAGCCCCCGCACAGACCGGCGCAACGGCGGTTGCAGAACCATACAGCAGATGGGGCTTACACCTTGAATATCCTGTTGCTTGAGGCATTGATTCCCGAAGCGCGCGACTGGCTGGAGGCGCGGCACACGGTCACCCTGCAACCCGGTCTGGCCGACAACCCCAGCGCGCTGCGCAAGGCCATCTACAACACCGACGCGGTGCTGGTGTCACCGCGGGTCATGGTCAACCGCGAGTTTCTGGATTTCGCCCCGCGCCTGAGCGCCGTGGCACGCATGCACGACGCCTCCGACAACATCGACCTCGAAGCCTGCCGCGAACGCCGTATCCGGGTGATCCAGCCCACCACCGCCAATGTGCGCGCCAACGCCGAATACCTGCTGGCCGGTCTGCTGCTGCTGTGCCGCCGCGGACTGGGCGCGCCGCTGCTGGGGGGCAAGCGGGGTGAGATGCGCATGGGCCGCGAGCTCAATGGCAGCGTGGTTGGCCTGTTGGGGCTGGCGCCCGCGGCCCACGCGCTGGCCATGATGCTCGCACCCATGGGCGTCAAGCTCATCGGATACGACCCGGCCGTGCACCACAGTTCGCCCATCTGGTCGCGTCTGAACATCCGGCCGGTGTCCATGTTCGAACTGATGGAAGGTGCGGACCACCTGTCCGTGCAGGTGATGTACGCCTCGCGCTACCGCGGGTTTGTCAACGACAAGCTGCTGGCCCATTGCAAGCGGGGCCAGGGCTGGGTTTCGGTCGGAAACACTGCGCTGTACGACACCGCCGCGCTGGCCGCCGCGTTGCAGGACGGCCGCATCGAGGCGGCCATGATCGACACCTCCGATCCGTCATTCGCTGGCGAGGGTTCGCCACTTGCGGGACTGGAGGCGTTGATGGTCACGCAGCGGCTGGCGTCGTTCACGCGCGAGTCGCGCCTGCGTTCGCACTGGTACGTGGCCGACCGCATGCATGAAACCATTGCGGGCGCCACCGGTGCGGGCATCGAGGTGGCACAAAGCGCCCCGATGGACCTGGAGCAGCCCTTCAAGGAGCCCGCCACCTGGGGCGTGGGCCAGACTGCGGTGAACTGAAGGGCCAAAGCCCCTCGGCGTCTCAGCCCAGCCGGGCCAACTGCTCGCGCAGGCGCGCCAGCGTGGCGGTGAAGTCGGCCACGCGTTTTTTCTCCTGGTCGATCACCACCGGCGGCGCCTTGGCCACAAAGGCCTCGTTGCCGAGCTTGGCCGTGGCCTTGGCGATTTCGCCCTCCAGCCGCGCGGCCTCCTTGCCCAGGCGGGCCTTCTCGGCGGCCACGTCGATTTCCATGTGCAGGCAGACGCGCGCATCGCCCACCACGGCCACCGGCGGATTCTGGGCCGCGGCGGCCCAGGACGCCTCGTCGTCAAACACCTTCACTTCGCCGAGTTTGGCCAGGGCCTTGAGCACCGCGGCTGACTGCGCCATGAAGGCGGCATCGCCCACCACGTACAGCGGCAACCGCGTGGCGGGCGACACGTTCATCTCGCCGCGCAGGTTGCGGCAGGCGCCCACCAGCGACTTGAGCTTGACCACGTGCGCGATGGCAGCCTCGTCGATCTTGCCCGGCTGGCTCTCGGGGTAGCGGGCGATGCTGACCGATTCACCGGGAAGACCGGCCACGGGCGCCACCTTCTGCCACAGCTCCTCGGTGATGAAGGGAATGACCGGGTGCGCCAGGCGCAGGATGGCCTCGAGTGTACGGATCAGGGTGCGGCGCGTGGCGCGCTGCTCGCTCTCGCTGCCGGTCTGGATCTGCACCTTGGCGATTTCAAGGTACCAGTCGCAGAACTCGTTCCACACGAAGTCGTAGATCGTGTTGGCCACGTTGTCCAGGCGGTATTCTTCAAAGCCCCGGGCCACGTCGGCCTCGACCTTTTGCAGCACCGAACTGATCCAGCGGTCGGCCGCGCTGAAGCGCATGTAGCCGTGAAACGGGCCGGCCGCCTTGACGACGCGGCCGTCGGCGTCAAGCTCGGGCGCGCTGCACTCGGCCTTGGTGTGGTCTTTGAGGCCGCAGTCCTGGCCTTCGCAGTTCATCAGCACAAAACGTGTGGCGTTCCACAGCTTGTTGCAGAAATTGCGGTAGCCCTCGCAGCGCTTGCTGTCGAAGTTGATGCTGCGGCCCAGGCTGGCCAGCGCCGCGAAGGTGAAGCGCAGCGCGTCGGCGCCATAGGCCGGGATGCCTTCGGGGAATTCCTTCTCGGTCTGCCTGCGCACCCTGGGCGCGGTCTCGGGCTTGCGCAGGCCCGTGGTGCGTTTGTCCAGCAGGGGGGCGAGGGCGATGCCGTCGATCAGGTCCACCGGGTCGAGCACGTTGCCCTCGCTCTTGCTCATCTTGTGGCCCTGCGCGTCGCGCACCAGGCCGTGGATGTAGACATGCCTGAACGGCACGCGCCCCGTGAAGTGCGTGGTCATCATGATCATCCGGGCCACCCAGAAGAAGATGATGTCGTAGCCGGTGACCAGCACGGTGCTGGGCAGGTAGAGGTTGTAGTCGCTCAATCCCCGCTCGCCCTCGGTCGTCGTCCGTTCGCCCTGAGCTTGTCGAAGGGCATGAGCTGAGGGCGTCCAAGGGGCTTCGACAGGCTCAGCCCGAACGGCCTCGGGCCAGCCCATGGTGCTGAATGGGACGAGGGCGGACGAATACCAGGTGTCGAGCACGTCTTCGTCACGCCGGAGTGCCCCGGTATAACCTGATTTTTCGGCACTGGCCCTCGCCTCGGCTTCGTTTCTTGCTACAAAAACTGTACCGTCCTCGGCGTACCAGGCCGGAATCTGGTGGCCCCACCAGAGCTGGCGGCTGATGCACCAGTCCTGGATGTTGCCCATCCACTGGTTGTAGGTGTTGACCCAGTTCTCGGGCACGAACTTCACCTCGCCGCTGGCCACCGCGTCGATGGCCTTCTGTGCGATTGAGCGCATGTCTTGGTCGGCACCGGACCCGGCGCCGGGCCGCCCCAAGCCGGGGCCAGCCCCCTCGGGGGGCAGCGAACCCCACGCAGTGGGGAGCGTGGGGGCCTTGTTCATGGCGATGAACCACTGGTCCGTCAGCATGGGCTCCACCACCTGGCCGGTGCGCGCGCAGATGGGCAGCATCAGCTTGTGCGGCTTGATCTCCAGCAGAAAGCCCTGCGCCTCCAGGTCGCGCAGCACCGCCTTGCGGGCGTCGAAACGGTCCAGGCCCTGGTAGGCCGCGGGTCCGTTGTCGTTGACCTTCGCGTCCAGCGTGAAGATGGTGATCAGCGGCAACTGGTGGCGCTGCGCGCAGGCGTAGTCGTTGAAATCGTGGGCGCCGGTGATCTTCACGCAGCCGGACCCAAAGGCGCGGTCCACAAAATCGTCGGCAATGATGGGGATGCGGCGGTCGCACAGCGGCAGGTCCACCATCTGGCCCACCAGGTGGCGGTAGCGCTCGTCGTCCGGGTGCACCGCCAGCGCACCGTCGGCCAGCATGGTTTCTGGCCGGGTGGTGGCAATCGTCATGCCGCGCTGGGGCTGGCCGTCGATCAGTTGCGGCCCGTTGGCGAACGGGTAGCAGATGTAGTGCATCTTGCCTTCGGCCTCGGTGCTTTCCACCTCAAGGTCGGACACGGCGGACATCAGCACCGGGTCCCAGTTCACCAGGCGCTTGCCACGGTAGATCAGGCCCTGCTCATGCAGGCGCACAAAGGTTTCGGTGACGACCTGGCTCAGCTTGTCGTCCATGGTGAAGTATTCGCGGGACCAGTCCACGCTGTCGCCCATGCGGCGCATCTGCGTGGTGATGGTGTTGCCGCTTTCTTCCTTCCACTCCCATACCTTGGCCACGAAATTCTTGCGCGCTTCGGCCGGGGTGGGGCCCATGTCGTGGCGGCTGACGCCCTGTTCCTGCAGCTGACGCTCGACCACGATCTGCGTGGCAATGCCGGCGTGGTCTGTGCCGGGCACCCAGACGGTGTTGAACCCCTTCATGCGGTGGTAGCGCGTGAGGCTGTCCATGATGGTCTGGTTGAACGCATGGCCCATGTGCAGCGTGCCGGTCACGTTGGGCGGCGGCAGCTGAATGGCAAACGCCGGTGCGCTCGCATCCGGCGCACCGGTGCCGCGAAAACCGGCAGTGCCGTAGCCGCGCTGCTCCCACGCGGGGCCCCAGTGCGCCTCGATGGCGGCGGGCTCGAAGGATTTGGACAGGGACTGGAGGCCGGGTTGCTGAAGGGTGTCGCTCATGGCGTGGCAGGTGTAAATGACAAACGGCACCCGTGGGTGCCGCTGGATGACCGGGTTGGGAACGCCGATTTTACTTGTCGCTGCCTTTCGCGGCCGCTATGCATTCGGCCAGCACCCGGGCGTCGCCAATCTGGTTGGCCAGCAGCAGGATCAGTCGGGCGTTGAGCAGCTCGGACTCGGGCGCCGACAGGCCGACGTGGGCGTCGAGGAGTTGTTCGTAAAACGTGTCGGCGTCGGCCAGGTGGAGGATGGTTTTCATGGTGCTGCTTTCGGGTTCAGTTCAGGCCGAGCGACTTTTCAATCGCCTGCACGAGGTCTGCGTCCACCGCTTCGCCGGTGGCCGCGAGGTAGCCGTCGGGCCGCACCAGCGCCCAGGCGTGGCCGAACACGTGGCAGGC
>JBGSNW010000492.1:0-2270 GCA_041739435.1 Burkholderiaceae bacterium | reverse complement strand
ACCGCCCCGGCGCGGGCGGCACCATCGGCGGCACCTTCGTGTCGCAGGCCGCGCCCGACGGCTACACGCTGATGCTGTCCAACACCACGCCCATCGCGCTGGGGCCGTTCACGCTGGAAAAGCAGCCCTACGACCCGGTGGCCGCGTTCACCCACATCGCGCATCTGGGCTCGGCGCCGCTGGTGGTCATGGCCAACCCCAAGGCCGGCATCCACAGCCTGGCCGACATCGAATCGACCGCCCGCAAGGCCGGCCAGATGAGCTTTGGCTCGGGCGGGCCGGGCTCGATTGGGCACATCCACGGCGAACTCATGAAGAAGGTGATGGGCGTGAGCCTGCAGCACGTGCCCTACCGCGGCGGCGCTCCCATGACCACCGATCTGCTGGCCGGGGTCATCCCCGTGGGCATTGACGTGCTCACCGCCTACGTGCCCTTCTTCAAGACCGGCCAGCTCGTGCCGCTGGCCGTGACCTCGACCGCGCGCTCACCCCTGCTGCCCGACGTGCCCACGGTGGTGGAACTGCGCTACCCCAAACTGGTGCTGGAGAACTTCTTCGGCCTGTCCGGCCCGCCCAGAATGCCCGCCGACATCGTGACCCGGCTCAACGGCCTGAGCAACGAGGTGCTGGTCATGCCCGACATCAAGAAGAAGTTTGAAGAACTCGGCATCGTCGCCGTCCCGCAGGACGTGGCCGCGTTCAACGCCTTCGTCAAGGACCAGGTCGGGGTGCTCGGCCCCACGGTGAAGGGCGCGGGCATCAAGCTTTGAGGTCTCCGGGCACACTGCCCCTCACAGGGTCAGGCCAAACTTCCGGACCCGGTACGCCACGGTGGCCCGGCTGACACCCAGGTGGCGCGCCGCCGCGGAGAGATTGCCCCCGGTTTGGCGGATGGCCTGGCGCAGCAGGGCGACTTCCGCTTGCTCCAGGGGCTTGGCTGTGGAGGAGGCCCCCGCGGGCGAGTTCCCGGGGGCTGCCGAGGTGGCGGGTGCGTGGAGGGGTTGGAGGTTGAGGGTGGCGTGGCCCTTGCCCTGCATCTCGAGTGACAGGACGCCCTGGGCCATGTGCTCGCCCCCGCTGAAGAGGTGGTGCACGTCAATGGCTTCACCATCCCCGACCAGGATGACGCCGCGTTCAACAAGATTCTGCAGTTCGCGGATATTCCCGGGGAAAGCGTAGTTGTACATCGCCTTCACCGCGGCCTGGCTGAACCCCGCCACCGCGCGTTGGTGCCGCCGGTTGTAGTGCGCCAGGAAATGGCTCATCAGCAGCGGGATGTCGTCGCGCCGGTCGCGCAGCGGTGGCAGATGGATCGGAAAGACGTGGAGACGGAAGAACAGGTCTTCGCGAAACCGCCCTTCACGCACTGCCAGTTGCAGGTCCACGTTGGTCGCCGCGATCACGCGCACGTCGACGGCGATGGTCCGTGTGCCGCCGACCCGCTCCACTTCGCTCTCCTGCAGTGCGCGAAGCAGCTTGCTCTGGGCCACGAAACTCAGGGTGCCGATCTCGTCGAGGAACAGCGTGCCACCGTTGGCCCGCTCGAAACGCCCCTCGCGCGAGGCGCCGGCGCCGGTGTAGGCCCCCCGCTCCACGCCGAAGAGTTCGGACTCCATCAGGGTCTCCGGGATGGCCGCGCAGTTGAGCGCCACGAAAGGCTGGTTCTTGCGCGGACTGATGCGGTGCAAGGTGCTGGCAAACATTTCCTTGCCCACGCCCGACTCGCCGGTGAAGAGCACGGTGGCGGTGGTGGGCGCCACGCGCTGCAGCATGTGGCAGGCGGCGTTGAACGACGAGGACGCACCCACCATCGTCTGCCCCGGTCCGATGTTGGCGCCGACGAAGGCGCTCAGGTCGGCCACGGGCGGGGCCGTTTCGTCGTACGCGTGGGTCCCCACGAAGGCCTGCGCGTTCAGGTATCGCAGGTCCTGTTGGACATCGTCCCAGTGTTCCGCGGATTTGCCGATGACCCGGCATTGCGCATCGCCCGAAGAGCGGCAGTTGACCTCGCGAAAGACGATCATGCGTCCGAACAGGGTGCTGACATAACCCGTGGCGTACCCCACCTGCATCCAGCAGGCGGGGGCGCCGCCCACGCCGTAGGCCGCGATGTGCTCGTCGTCCTCGCTGGAGTTGTGCCAGATGAATTCGCCCTCGTAGGCGCCGGAGGCCGCGTCATAGCTGGCGTGCACGACCTCCACCTGCACCACGCCCTCCAGCGCGTGGAGCCGGGTGCCGGCGATGGCGGCGGCGGGTGGTTCGGCGTCGGG
>JBGSNW010000483.1:0-1827 GCA_041739435.1 Burkholderiaceae bacterium | reverse complement strand
TCGCCCTCGGCCTCGGCGCGGCCGGTGCGGCCGATGCGGTGCACGTAGTCCTCGGCGTTGAACGGCACGTCAAAGTTGAACACCGCCGGCACGTCCTTGATGTCCAGCCCGCGGGCGGCCACGTCGGTGGCCACCAGCAGGTCGACCTCGCCGGCCTTGAACGCGGCCAGCGCCTTGAGGCGCTCGTCCTGGCTCTTGTCGCCGTGCAGGGCGGTGGTTTTCAGGCCCTCGCGCTCCAGGCTGCGGGCCAGCCGCGCGCACCCCAGCTTGCTGTTCACGAACACAAACGCCTGGCGGATGCCACGGCTCTTGAGCACCTGGTGCACCGCATGGCGCTTGTCGTCGTCGGTGACGCTGTAGAAATGCTGCTCGACGGTGGAGGCCGTCTCGTTGGGGCGCGCCACCTCGATGGTGACCGGGTCTTGCAGGTAGCTGCCGGCCAGCCGCTTGATTTCGGGCGAAAACGTGGCGCTGAACAGCAGCGTGGTGCGCTGCTTGGGCAGATAGCTCAGGATGCGCTGCAGGTCCGGCAAAAAGCCGATGTCGAGCATGCGGTCGGCCTCGTCGAGCACCACGTATTCGACCTGGTTCAACACCGCGTTCTTGGCCTCGATGTGGTCGAGCAGGCGCCCCGGCGTGGCCACCAGCACCTCGACGCCGCGCTTGAGCTCGGCCGTCTGCGGCTTCATGTCGATGCCGCCGAACACCACCGCGCTGCGCAGGTTGGTGAATTTGGCGTAGAGCTTGACCTGCTGGGCCACCTGGTCGGCCAGCTCGCGCGTGGGCAACAGCACCAGCGCACGCACCGGGTGCCGCGCGGGCGAGGTGGAGGTGTTCTCGTGCTTGAGCAGGCGGTGCAGCAGCGGCAGCGAAAACGCCGCCGTCTTGCCGGTGCCGGTCTGGGCCGCGCCCATCACGTCCTGCCCGGTCATGACGACGGGAATGGCCTGCGCCTGGATGGGGGTCATGGACTCGTAGCCCATTTCGGCCACGGCGCGTGCCAGCGGCTCGGCCAGCTGGAGGTTGGAAAAAGATGCTGTCATTGAGCCTGCTATTGTCGCATTGGACGGCCCCGGGGTCGACCCCGGCCCACAATACGCCCGCCCCGGCGCGTGACGGGCCCGGCGCCCGTGCCAGCACACGGCCCTGAAGCCGCTTCGCCGGTCACCTCAAACGCTAGTTTTTTAATAGCTAACAATGACCACTACACGGGGGCTAAGGGCATATTTTGTTATAGATTCCGGCTGCTGAAGGTGTCTCAGGCCTTGACGCTGCCGGTCTTCAGGCCCGCGGCAAACCAGCGCTGGCGCTGCGCGCTGCTGCCGTGGGTGAAGCTCTCCGGCTGCACGGTGCCGCGTGACTTGCGCTGCAAGGCATCGTCGCCGATCTGGCCGGCCGCATTGAGCGCTTCTTCAAGGTCGCCCTGCTCGAGGATCTGCCGCGCCTTCTGGGCGTGGTGAGCCCACAGGCCGGCAAAGCAGTCGGCCTGCAGTTCCAGGCGCACGCTCAGCGCGTTGCCCTGTGCCTCGCTGACACGGCCTCGCGTGGACTCCACCTTGGCGGTGATGCCCATCAGGTTCTGCACGTGGTGGCCGACCTCGTGGGCGATCACGTAGGCCTGGGCGAAATCGCCCGGCGCGCCGAGTTGTGTGCGCATGGTCTCGTAGAAGCCGAGATCGATGTAGACCTTCTGGTCTCCCGGGCAGTAGAACGGCCCCATCGCCGCCTGGCCCTGGCCACAGGCCGTGGGCTCGGAGCCGCGGAACAGCCGCAGCTTCGGCTCGCGGTAGGTCGCGCCCATCTGCTGGAACTGGGCGCGCCAGACGT
>JBGSNW010000435.1:0-3447 GCA_041739435.1 Burkholderiaceae bacterium | reverse complement strand
GGCCAGCGTCCAGCCCGGCATGAGCGTTCGGGGCGACCCGCGGCTGCTGCGCCAGGTGATGGGCAGCCTGATCGACAATGCCTGGAAGTTCAGCGTGCGCGAGGCCACTGCCCGCATTGAAGTCGACGCCCAGATCTGGGCCGACGGCGCGGTGGTGTACCGGGTGCGCGACAACGGCGTGGGGTTCGACATGGCCTATGCACAAAAACTGTTTGGCGCTTTCCAGCGCCTGCACCCGCCGCGCGATTTTCCCGGCATCGGCATCGGCCTGGCCACCGTGCACCGCATCGTCACGCGCCACGGCGGGCGGGTCTGGGCTGAATCCAGCCTCGGGCAAGGGGCCAGCTTTTATTTCCGGCTGGGCTCGGGTACACCGCAGGGGCACGGGCGCATCGCCGCCGCGAAATGAGCGCGGCGCTCGCGTGAGGCGATCCTTGCCCCGCGTCTGAAACAAAGCCATGAACACCCCCCACGCACACGGCCACTCCCACGTGCACGCCCCGGCGCAATTCAACCGCGCATTCGCCATCGGCATCGCGCTCAACATGGTGTTCGTGGCGGTAGAGGCGTTCTACGGCTGGAAGGTCAATTCACTCGCGCTGCTGGCCGACGCCGGCCACAACCTCAGCGACGTGGCCGGCCTCGTGCTGGCCTGGGGTGCCGCGCTGGCGGGCAACCGCCCACCGGACGCACGCCACACCTACGGCTGGAAGCGCGCCTCCATCCTGGCGGCGTTCCTCAATGCGCTGCTGCTGCTGGTGGCCATGGGCTCGCTGGGCTGGGAGGCCGTGGGCCGCCTGGGCACACCCGAAGCCACCGAAGGCTGGACCATCATCGCGGTGGCCGGTGTGGGCATCGCGATCAACACCGCCACGGCGCTGCTGTTCCTGCGTGGGCGCAAGGACGACCTGAACATCCGCGGCGCCTTCCTGCACATGGCGGCGGACGCGCTGGTGTCGGTGGGCGTGGTGGTGGGCGGTGCGCTCTACCTGTGGCGGGGCTGGGCGTGGATCGACCCGGTGATCAGCCTGACCATCGTCGTGGTGATCGTGGTGGGCACCTGGCGCCTGTTCACGCAATCGCTGCACCTGCTGTTTGACGGCGTGCCACACGGGACAGACCTTGAACAGGTGCGGCAATGCCTGCTGGCGCTGCCCGGAGTGACCGAAGTGCACGACCTGCACATCTGGGCCATGGGCACGTCGCAGACCGCGCTCACGGCCCATCTGGTGACGGCGGGCCAGGACGACGCGGCCGCCACCGGCCTGCTGCACGCCGCCCAGCAGGCGCTGCATGCGCGTTTCGGGATCGGGCACACGACGCTGCAGCTGGAGACGCCGCTGTATGCACAGACCTGCGGCGTGCGGCAGCACGGGGGCTGCGCCTGAAGTGAAACTCAAACACTGATCAAGCGGGCACAGCCTGGACGGCGTAGCCGGTCATCGTGTCAGCAGTGCAATGTAAGCCGTGTAACTGTAGCTGCGGTTTTTCTTCTGTCCGGTCAGCTCGGTGACGATGCCCAAATCTTCAAGCACCTTCACCACCGCGGTCGCAGTGGGGAAGCTGGTGGCCAGCTTGCGGCGCACCTGGTCGATGTTGAAGCGCGGCATCATGGGCAGCATTTCAAACAGGCGGTAGCTGCCAGGCCCGGCTTTGGGTGTAGCCAGCAAACTGCGGCGGTCGGTTGCCAGCAGCGTGGCAATCGCCACAATGGTGCGCTCGGCATCCAGAGCCGCCGTGGCCACGCCCTCCAGGAAAAACGCCACCCAACCCTCCCAGTCTCCTTCAGTGCGCACGTTGGACAGGCGGCGGTAATACTCTGCCTGATGTTGCTTCAGGTAGCCGCTGAGGTACATCAGCGGCTCTGGCAGCAAGCCCCAATGCTCCAGCAACGCAGCAATCAGCAGGCGCCCAATGCGGCCATTGCCATCCAGGAACGGGTGAATCGTCTCAAACTGCAGGTGAACCAGTGCCACTTTCACAAGCGGCGGCAAGGGCTGCGCTGCATCGTGGATAAAGCGCTCCAGGTCCGCCAGCAACTCTGGCACCCGCTCAGGCGGTGGTGGCACAAACACCGCATTGCCCGGCCGCGTGCCACCAATCCAGTTCTGCGAGCGGCGCAACTCACCCGGTTGTTTACCGTTGCCCCGGATACCGTCCAGCAAGAGCCGGTGAGCGTCACGCAACAAACGCACGCTCAACGGCAGGCCAGCCGGGTCACGCATATGCGTTTGCACCAGCCGGAAGGCACGCAGGTAGTTGGTGACCTCTTCCACATCGTCGGTATTGCTCACCGCAAAACCGGCTTCTTTGTCAAACAAGTCTGCCAATGTGGCCTGGGTGCCTTCAATCTGCGAGGTGAGCAGTGCCTCTTTGCGAATGGCGCTGTAGAGCAACCAATCCACCGACGGCACCAGCCCTGCCACCCCTGACAACCGGGCCAGCGCCAGCTCGGCCACGTGGTTGGCCTCCGCAAAGTACTCGGGCGCCAAGGCGGGCTTGGCCGGCGGCAGTGGGTGCGGCACAAACGCCTGCACGGACTCGCCCAGTGTGGTGGAGATGGCGTAGATGCCGGTGCTGCGCATGATGTGAAAGAATTCTTTAATTGGGCTGAATCACATTAAATCAATCTTTAATATTCGGCGCAAGTATGCAAGCGGGCTTGACCAGAAGGCCTGGGCTGTCAGAACCTCGGGTGTGGTGTGTCTTCTACGTCAAATTGGCCTTTTGCCCCCGCGAAATATGCGCAAAATGCTATCAAAAGGATAGTTGCTGCAGGCGCTGGGCTCACGTCAATACATCCCTGGCCACGGCTTGCGCCTCGGGCAGGCGCAACGGGTTGGAGATCAGGCGGGGGAGCAGGGCGTTGCGGAAGGTGAAGAGGGCTTGGCTTTTCGCGCGATGGGCGCTGGTTGCATCCAACCAAGGCCGGGCTATTCCGTCAACTCATTCATCGCCTCGGGGCCGTGATTTTCAGGACGAATCAGGGCGCTGCAGGGGGCGTGGAGCGGGTGAAGGGAATCGAACCCTCGTATGAAGCTTGGGAAGCTGCCGTTCTACCATTGAACTACACCCGCGTCGGTGTGGAGGCGCCGATTATAGGGGCATGGGGGGTGTCGGGGCAGACGCCAGGCCGGGGTGGGGTTGGCGCGCCTGTGTGGCTGAGCGAGGGGCTGGGCGCGGCGGCTTGCGGTGGTGTGGAAAACACCGCAGAATACTGTTCATATAACCAGTATTTTGCAACCCCGTTTCTACGACTCCGTTTCCACGACCCCCTTTCCGCGCCCTCCCACGTCTCCTGCCATGTCTGCCTCGCTTCGTTTGCGCTCACCTGTGTTGTCTTCAACACCGCCGGAGGGGTGGGCGCCGCGCCCGGATGTCTGGTCGGCCCAGTCGCTGGGCCACGCCGATGCGCCGGCCGTGTCCACCGGCCATGCCACGCTGGAC